>NZ_MLYQ01000099.1:0-9764 GCF_001866725.1 Bacillus sp. MUM 13 | reverse complement strand
CTTCTAACAGGAATGCTCCTTTAATATGTTTACTGTTAAAATACGGCATTGGGCTGCATTTTATTCTAACAAAATAACCAAGCACTCCTTATCAGGTAAAGCTGCCATTCAGCAAAACAAAAAAGCCAGGATCACCTGGCCCTCTTCACTGTTTGTTATCTATAATTCTCTCAAAACCGCACGGACCGGACTTCCATCTGCATCCGCTAAATTAAGAGGCAAGGCTGCAAGTTCATAATCTCCGGGAGACACCTTATCAAGTACAAGTCCTTCTAATATATGGATCCCATTTTTTGAAAGGGCATGATGTGCAGGCAGTTCCTTGCTGTCTAATGGATCTACAGAAGGCAAATCAACGCCAAGCAGACGGACGCCTATATCCGCAAGCCACACGGCCAAATCCGGTTCAATCGGCGGAATCGAGTCGGGGAAAACACTTCTGTCCTTCCAGGAACCCGTATAAATCAAGAGGCGCTTCACTCCCTCTATATTAAACTGGCTAACATCCAGGGTGGAGATGGAATTCCTGCCAAGGAGATGAATGACCCGGGCTTTTCCGATATATAGCTCAATATCCAATTCACCCGTCTTTTTTCCTTCATCGTCAAAATGAAAAGGGGCATCGATATGTGTGCCGGTATGTATACTCATAGTCAGCTGTCCGACATTAACAGATCCGCTTTCTTCTTTTGTCCAATTCCGCTGATAGGAAAACGCAGTATCTCCTGGCCAAACAGCCACCCCTTCATCAAGCTTCTGGGAAATATCTTTCCATTTCTTCATTTGGATTCATCCCCTTTTTTCACTGCGGTTTTAATTCTATAACCGGGTTCTAAGGCTCCATATTTCAGGAAAAAACCCCTGGTCCAGCACTCTTTTCAAGTAGGTCACTCCTGAAGATCCCCCTGTGCCCTGCTTGTGCCCAATAATCCGTTCGACTGTGGTCATGTGGTTAAATCGCCAAATTTGCTGCTGGCTGCCGATATCTGCCAGCTTCTCGCCAAGTTCATACAAATCCCAATACTGCCCGACATTTTGATAAACAGTAAGCCATGCATCCTCTACACTTTTGTTATGCTGATAGGGCTCAGAATAATCGCGATTAAGCACATCTTCATCTATGTGCAGCCCCTTATGGGAAAGTGCCCCGATGGCAGCATCGTAAATGCTAGGCGCATGCAGGGCTGTCTGCATGATTTGGAGCAGTTTTTCGTCATGCTGATAGACAGATAGCATTTTAGCGTTTTTGCTGCCAAGTGCAAATTCGATGAGCCGGTTTTGATAGGATTGAAAACCGGAGGAATGTCCTAGCTTGTCCCTGAATTCCATATATTCAGAAGGTGTCAGGGTAGACAGCACGCTCCAGGATTGGGTCAGCTGCTGCTGAATCCTCGACACCCTGGAAAGCATTTTAAATGAAGGCTCAAGATTATTATCCATGATACAATCCGCCGCCGCAGTCAATTCATGAATCACAAGCTTCATCCAGAGCTCACTTGCTTGATGGATTACGATAAAAAGCATTTCGTCATGATGATCTGACAAGAGATGCTGGCTTGTCAGGATTTTATCAAGCTGAAGATAATCTCCATATGACATTTCTTTTTCAAAATCTGTATGGAGCTGATTTTCCTTTCCTTGATTGCCTTTTTCCATCCCGGAAATCCCCTTTTCTGCATGAATGCTTAAACGGATCTGCGTTTTCGCTGTTTACCGATCCAGTAAATCAGTGACAAAAATAAAAGCCATGGAACACCAAACTGAAGCAGAATCTTAAAATCCGTAAACCATGTAGTGACAATCAGGCAAAGCAAGAGAAATGCTCCTAACAAAGGCAGGTACGGATATCCCATCATTCTTACCGGCAATTTCCTCCCGCCATTCCTCTCCCATTGTTGCCTGAAAAATAAATGTGAAATAAATATCATGAACCAGGTAAAAATGGCACCGAACATGGAAATGCCCATCATGAAGGAATATGAGGTGTCCGGTTTAAGGGCGCTGATAATCGCTGCAAGAAAAATCCCTGCGGTTGAGACAGCCAGCGCATTCTTCGGTACTGCATGTTTATTTACCCTGCCGAAAACAGCCGGAGCCGAGCCTTCGCGGGACAAGGAAAAAATCATCCTTGTCGAGGCATAAAGCTGGCTATTCATAGCGGATAAAGCAGCAGTCAAAACGATAAAATTCATGACTCCGGATGCATAAGGAATTTTTAGTATTTCCATGACCTTAACAAACGGACTTTGATCTATGCCTGCAGACTTCCATGGAACAATCATCAGCATTATACCGATAGTCACTACATAAAACAGCGAAAGCCTGAACACCGTTGCTTTCAAAGCTTTCGGTACAGCCGTATCAGGATCCTTTGTTTCCCCGGCCGTAACTGCAATTAACTCTGTTCCAAGAAAACTGAACAGGGAAATGAATACTGCTATCCACATACCTCTAACTCCAAATGGGAGAAAGCCTCCGTCATTCGTTAAATTGCCTGGTCCCATTTCAGCATGTGAAGAACCGGTTAATACATATATCCCCAGCAAAATGAATAAAATAATGGCGCTGATTTTAATCATTGAAAACCAGTATTCAAAGGTTGCAAAGGTATGCACACTTTTCAAATTTACATAGATTAACAGGATGGCAAATAATAAAATCCAGCATATCTGCGGAACTGCAGGAAACCAATATTTCATATACACCGTGCTTGCGCTTATCTCGACACCGACTGCCAGCACATTGGCAATCCAGTACGAATAGCGGACAAGAAATCCCGCCATAGGGCTGACATATTTCTCAGCAATGGTCCCAAAGGAGCCTGAGGTAGGATAGGCGACCGTCATTTCAGCTAAACATCCCATTAATAAAAGTACAATAAATGCCCCAATGGCATAACTCACCAATACGCTTGGGCCCGCAGTCGTAATGGCAAGCCCGCTTCCCAGGAATAATCCAGTCCCAATGGCGCATCCCATGGCAATCATGGTCAGCTGCTTTGTACTCATTTCCCTTTTTAATCCCGCGTTTTCAGGGGGATTCTTACTGCTTTTGTAGCTATTCAATTTTTTATCCTCCCTGCCTTGTCTTAAGCAACCACGTCCCGCTCATTCTTAAAGTTTTCATATTCTTTCCCAATCATGATTTTCTTAAGAATCTGAACTGCCTCCCACACTTCTGTGTAGGCTGTATACAAGGCGACCGGAGCCAGGCGAATGATATTAGGGGCCCTGAAATCCGGCACAATTCCATTTGCCTTAAGGGCTTTGCAAATCCGCGCTGCTTCTTTATGTTCCAGACTGATATGTGCGCCCCTGCGGCTATCCTCTCTTGGATTTCCGATAAAAAAGCCCATATTGCCAAGCTCAAAAGAAATCAGATCCATCAAATATTCATTAATTTGAAGAGATTTCTGGCGTATCCTATCAATTCCTGCTTCACTGAACATCTCGAGTGATCCGATTAAAGGAGCGATGCTAAGCACATGCGGTGTCCCGATTTGGTAAGCTCCTGCATTTTGTGCAGGTGTCAGCAGATGCTCCATATCGAATTGTTTGTTTTTATCAGATCCAAACCACCCTGCAAGCCCAGGACTCCTTCCAAAATGCCTGGAATTCACATAAAGGCCTCCGACACTTCCCGGCCCTCCATTAAGATGCTTATAATTGCACCAATAAGCAAAATCCACACCCCATTCGCCAAAATAGTGCGGAATGGCACCGACAGAATGGCAGCCATCAAACCCGATGATAATGCCCCTTTCATGCGCCTCTGCTGTCAGACGTTTCATATCAAGAATCTGGCCGCTTCGATATAAGACTACCGGCAATATAATTAACGCAATTTCTTCCGTCATTTGATCAATGATATCATCTTCTTCCAGGAACCGCCCGTCCCTGCTCTTCACCTGCACCAAATTTGTTTTATCATATCCATGCATTTCCAGCTGGCTGTGCATGGCATAAATGTCGGAAGGAAACGTTAATTCATCCGCCAAGATTTTTTTTCTGTCTCCCTCGGGTTTATAAAATGTAGCCAGCAATTGATGAAGATTAACCGTTGTGGAGCCTGTGACAATCACTTCATCAGGAGATGATGCTCCAACTAAGGGCGCTAAAAGCGCTCCCATTTTTTCTGATAGGTAAAACCAGGGATTGTTTCCCTGTGTCCATCCGCCAATGCCATATGTCTTCCAGTCATTAAGTGTATCAAGCAGAGATTTTTCTGCTCTTTTTGACAAAAGCCCCAATGAATTTCCGTCCAGATAAATGCTGCCTGGCTTTGTATAAAATTCATCCCTATATGCCTTAAGGGAATCATCTCTATCCAAGCCTTGAGCGTATTCTTTTAAATGAAAGCCAGATACTGTATTCATAGTGCCCTCCTCTGCTTGCCATATTGAAAATCGTAACAAGATTCCTGCATTCAGTCAATCAGCTGTCCGTCAAATTTTAGAATATTCCGTTTTTTATTCAACCATGCAGGGATCTCTACTTCCTTTGGATAAATCAAGGACACCATGTTATGATAATCTCTATATTTAGCATATTAATGCATTGCCATTGTGAAACATGTGCTGATGCTGATAAAGAAGAGAGTGTCTATTTTATGAAGAGATACATAGTGATCGGAGCCGGAATCCTTGGTGCTTCCACGGCTTATCAGCTGGCCAAAAGCGGGGCTGAGGTTGTCATTGCTGACCGTAAAGACAGGGGGCAGGCTACTGATGCAGCAGCAGGCATTGTATGTCCATGGCTGTCGCAGCGCCGCAATAAAGCCTGGTATAAGCTTGCAAAAGAAGGTGCAAGGTTTTACCCGGATCTGATAGAGTCCCTTAAACAGGACGGTGAAACAGATACCGGATATGCACAAGTCGGCGCTATCAGCCTCCATAGTGATAGCGAAAAGCTTATTGCCATGAAAGAACGGGCATTAAAGCGAAAAGAAGACGCACCTGAGATGGGTGATATCACCATTCTTACTCCTGAGCAGACAAGGATCCTTTTCCCTCCTCTTGCAGAAGGAATCGGTTCTGTCCATGTCAGCGGCGCGGCACGTGTTGATGGACGTGCCCTCCGTGATTCCTTGCTTAGGGCTGCCGAAAAAAACGGTGCTGTTTTTATAGAGGGAGCAGCATCTCTGAATTTTAAGGATAAACAGGTAATCGGGGCTAATGTGAATGGTGAAGCTCTGGAGGGGATGGTAATTGTGTGTGCCGGCGCCTGGGCAAATCAGCTGCTGGAGCCCCTTGGAGTAAATTTTCAAGTCACCTTCCAAAAGGCGCAAATTGTTCATCTAAGGCTGCCTGGGACAAGTACAAAAACCTGGCCCGTCGTCATGCCTCCAAGTGATCAATATCTGCTGGCCTTTGAAGACAGGCTGGTAGCCGGCGCAACTCATGAAAATACAGAAGAATACGACAGCCGGATTACGGCTGGCGGATTGCAGGAAGTCTTAAATAAGGCCTTACTTTCTGCCCCTGGGCTCGAACAAGCTTCCTTTCTTGAAGCCAGAACTGGATTCCGTCCCTTTACACCTGGCTTTTTGCCTGTTATCGGTTCCCTGCCAGGCTGGGAGGGAATATTGGCCGCTAACGGTCTTGGAGCTTCAGGCCTTACTATGGGACCCTATATTGGTTATCAGCTATCAAAGCTTGCACTCGGGCTTGAAACCGATATAGATCTGGAGCAATATGATTTAAATAGTGCTTTGGAGGCCTAGCCATCTTCGAAACCCAATAACAAATTAATAAAATCAACAATCTTTAAGAAAAGAGCCAAAATAAAAAGAGCCAATATGAATGTACTGCACCCCAGAAATTAGAATTAAGCTCTAACTTTTGGAGTGCAGTACATATGAAATGGCTCTTTTTTTGCTAGGTTTGCAACAGGGGTTTCTTCAGGAACTGCTCTTGAAGATCCTCAGCGGAAAGGGGCCTGCTGAACAAATAGCCTTGCACAGTATCACAATCATTTTCTTTTAAGAAATTTAGCTGGTTTTCTGTTTCTACACCTTCCGCCACTATATTAAGCTGCATATTTTTAGCAAGGCTGATTATGGAAGCGGTAATTGCTTCATCTGTCCCAGCCGTATTTCCATCAGACAAATTCCTTATGAAGGACTGATCAATTTTAAGAGTATTGATTGGATAATCCTTCAGATAAGCAAGAGAACTATAACCAGTTCCAAAATCATCTATGGCAATTTCTACGCCCATCTCCTTCAGCTTATTGAACGTATAAATGGCCCGGCTCACATTTTTCATCGCCGTGCTTTCTGTAATTTCCAATTCCAGATACTTTCCTTCCAGATCATATTCTGTCAGAATTGTTTCCAGCTCGCTGAGAAAGCTGTTCTCCATAAATTGTCTTGTCGCCACATTCACGGCCACCTGAAGATGAGAAAATCCCTGTTCATGCCATTTTTTCAGCTGTGAAACGGCCATTCTTAATATTTTTTCTCCTAATGGAACAATTAAACCCGTTTCTTCTGCCAGCGGGATAAAATCTGCAGGAGTAACAAATCCAAGCCGCGGATGATTCCAGCGTACCAGCGCCTCCAAGCTTGTCACCTCTTCAGACTTGATATGGATCTTCGGCTGGTAGTGTAAGATAAATTCACCCTCTGATCCAATTCCCCTTCTCATCTCTTCTTCCAATTGAATCTTATCTAAACGGCTGTCAATCGACTTTGTATAAATCTGATAGTTGGACTTACTCGTTTCCTTTGCCAGATACATGGCTAAATCTGCTTTTTTAAGCAGCTCCTCAATATCTGATCCATCATGAGGGAAAACGGAAATCCCAATGCTTGCAGTCGTGTATATTTCATGATGATTTAGCATAAACGGCTCATTCAGCGATTTGAGCAGGTTATCTGCCAGCTTTTCAGCCTCCGAAACTTGCTTTATATTTGGGAGAAACAAAGTAAACTCATCTCCGCCCATTCTTGCCAAGAGCACATCTGCACCGATGGTCTTTTCAAAACGTGAGGCCATTTCCACCAATAGCAAATCTCCATAAGAATGCCCCAGCGTATCATTAATTGTCTTGAACCGGTCCATATCCAGCAGGAAAATAGCGGCTGATTTGCTTGGTTCCATTTCTTGAAGCACCCGGGAAACCTGTTCTCTGAACGAGCGCCTGTTTGGCAGGGACGTTAAATCATCCTGATAAGCCTGCTTATGAATAATCTCCAGAGCCTTAACCTGTTCAGTAATATCTTTGGCGATGCCATAAATACCATCAATTTTTTCATCAATATAAACCGGAACAGTCGTCACATTCAATATGACAGAATTTCCATTTTTATGGATTGCCTCAATATCAAATTTTGCGGGAATTCCGCTTATTGTTTTAGCCAAGTACTCCCTTGCCCGCAATCCCTCTTCTTCAGAAAGCAGCGAATCAAAAGAAAGGTATGGAACTTCTTCTGCAGAATATCCCAATACATCTGTTAAAGAAGGATTAAAACTTAAGAGGCTTCCGGAAGCATCCAGGGAAAAAATGATATCCAGGTTATGCCTCACAAGAGAATCATAGCGCTGCTGGCTTTCTTGCAGCCTTTTATTCTGGACGGCCAGCTTTCGGTCCATGCCTGAAGAAAATAAGACAAAAATCTGGATAGTAAGAATGGCGGCACCTATTCCTCCTGCAAGGATGGCTGTATCCATTCGGAACCCGCCTGATGCCAGATGATGAACCATATGTCCCTCGGCACGATAGCTTGCTGCAGCCATTCCTGTATAATGCATTCCAGAAATGGCAGAACCCATCACAATAGCACTTAGTAATTTCCCTAAAAAATGATTTCCCGACTTCACCCTGAAATAGAAGGATATCTTCAATGCTGCCAAGGATGCTGCGAGAGCAATGAATACGGATAAAGTAACCAGAAGCTTGTTGTAATGGACAGCAGCCTGCATCTGCATAGCCATCATGCCGGTATAATGCATTAAAATGATAGCGGTGCTCATAAATAGCCCGCCGATCAGCAAATGAATATTTGCCATTCTCTCGCGGCTTACGACAAACAAGGCAGTAAACGAAGCTAATATGGCCACTGCAACTGAGAAAAGAACGATTGATGCATCGTAATTAATCATTACCGGCAAACTAAACGCCAGCATGGCCACAAAGTGCATGGACCAGATGCCAAGGCCCATTGTCACCGCACCGCCCGCCAGCCATAGCTTTTTTGCCCCATTTCGGGCTAAGGTTATTCTGCCTGCAAGATCAAGAGCCGTAAACGAAGCGAATACGGCAATCAATATTGAAAGGCACACAAACCCCCAATTATAATGTCCCTGCATGTACAAATAATTTTCTCCTTTTAATAAAATCTCTCTATCTTATTTCGGCAAAAATAACACTAACCTAAAGACTTATGTAAAAAATAATATGCTGATTCTCTCATCCCTTAATTCAATGACAAGTCTTTAGGAAGGCGCAAAAAAGGCCCATAGGAAAACCTATGAGCCTTTTAAACAGGTATAAGCTTACTTTACAGCTTCTTTTAACTCTTTGCCTGGTTTAAATGCAGGAACCTTGGAAGCAGGAATGTTCAATTCTTCCCCAGTCTGAGGATTGCGGCCTGTACGTGCAGCGCGCTCACGCACTTCAAATGTGCCAAATCCGATTAACTGGATTTTCTCTTCTTTTGCTAGAGTATTGGTAATCGTCTCCAAAAGTACATCAACCGCTTTAGAAGCATCCTTCTTTGATAATTCAGCCTGTTCAACCACTGCATTCACTAAATCAGTTTTATTCATATTAAAACACCTCTTTTTAAATATTTTATGTAGAATCCAAAACATATCATATCTGCTGTGCATTTGTCACTTAATAAAGGTTATTTTCGGGGTTTTGCAAGCATTTTGTTAAAGGAACAACTTATTTTCTTTATTGCCCTATTTATAATAAATTATACAAAATCATAAAAAGACAGGTACTGTATCCAGTTTTAACAACTCCTGCCCTCTCTCAAGGAAGTCGCGGCTTTAGCAGAAGCTCTAGTCCAACTAACTGACGTGTTCAAACTCCCAAACTCGGTAACCGGCGGTTCTCACTATTCGGATTTTAGTTTACTGGACTCTTTTGAGCTCTTATGAAATATTCATTTCTGCACAAAAGAAGACCAGCATCTCTGCTGGGCTTCCGTTTGCTTGGGGGCGTCCTACTCTCACAGGACGTGCTGACTTCTGCGTTGCCACAGGACGTGGCGGTTTTAGCAGAAGCTCCTTGCAGTCCAATACCATCGGCGCACGAGCTTAACTGCCGTGTCCGAACTCCTGAACGGCGATAACCGGCGGATCTCTTCGTCAGCTTCAGTCCTTCCGCACCTCGTGTACACCGTACACTCTGGTGCTCACTCCATCGCTTCCTCCACCTCCTTGGTTCTCCCCATTCAGGTTTGGGCTTACTTGACTCTTTTCCTCTTTATATTCTTTTTAGTTATTATAATGTCTCCGTTTCTGCACACAAAAAAGACCAGCATCTCTGCTGGCCTCCCATTTGCTTGGCGGCGTCCTACTCTCACAGGGGGAGAACCCCCAACTACCATCGGCGCTGAAGAGCTTAACTGCCGTGTTCGGAATGGGAACGGGTGTGACCTCTTCGCTATCGCCACCAAACTATGAGGAACATTGTTCCTTCAAAACTGGATAATAGAAGAAGTTAAATATCTGCACGTCATTTTGTCTAGCTGCGAAAGCCAAACCGTACGGCTGCTTCGCTTCTTCTGTCCGAGACGTCCGTCTCTTCCGC
>NZ_MLYQ01000098.1:0-14554 GCF_001866725.1 Bacillus sp. MUM 13 | reverse complement strand
GTATATATTTTATTTTATGGATTTCAAAAATTCTTTTTATATTATTAATTGCAAGTGTTTATCTATGAACATCCAGGAGGAAATTCGTAAAAAATTTTAAATTAAACTCCAGAAAAATTTCCCGCAAAAAAACCATTGCACAGTGCGGCAATGGTTTTTATCTTTCAGTGCAGGCAATCCGGACAGTGTCCGTACACCTCGAATTTATGCCCTGATATATCATAGTTCTCCAGGTTTTCTTCAATGCCAGCCATCGGACAGGCCTTGATTTCTTTCGTTTTTCCGCATTTCATGCAGATAAAGTGATGATGGTGGCTGTCATGCCCGCATGTAAAGCGGAAATGCTTCTCTCCTGCCAGTTCAGTGCTTTCAAAAATACCGAGCTCAGCAAATAGAGAAAGATTCCGGTATATGGTATCAAAGCTTAACCCGGGGTAGTTATTTTTCATGTTTTCCAAAACGTCTTTTGCAGTTAAATACTTTTCGCTCGCGGAAAAAAGCTGGAGCATTTCTTCTCTTTTGCCTGTATGCTTAAATCCTTTTTCTTTTAACAGCTTCATTGCGGTTGAAACGTTCAAAGTATCACCTCTCCCCTCACGCAAAGCGAGACTTAATTTTATCCTTCAAAATAGACAGAATTAATATGATAACAGCAATCATAACAATGGTTCCGCCTGGCGCCAAATTAAGATAATAGGAAAAAAATAATCCCCCTACAACTGATATTTCGCCAAACAGGATGGAAAAAGAAATCATTTGCTTGAATCCCTTTGCAAACCGCAGGCTCGCTGCCACTGGTATGGTCATCAAGGAGGAGACAAGGAGAATACCGACAATCCTCATAGAAGCAGCAATGACCAGCGCCACCATGACAATGAATACAAAATGAATGAATTTAGCAGGAATCCCGGAAGCTTTAGCATGCTCCTCATCGAATGAAAGAAGGAAAAGCTCTTTAAACAAAAGAAGCAGCACAATAATAACAACGAGCCCCACTCCTATTATCAGCCATAGATCCATCCGGCTGACCGCACTGACGCTTCCGAACAAGTAGCCATACAGATCGGCATTAAAGCCATTGGCAACCGAAATAAAAATTACACTTAAACCGATTCCTCCAGAAAGGATAATCGGAATGGCCAGCTCCTGATAATGCTTGTACACATTTCTCAGTTTTTCAATGAACAGAGAGCCGAATACAGAGAAAGCCATGCCCATATACATGGGATTGAGCCCGGCAAGCGCTGCGAATTTTTTTTCAAGAAGCAGGCTGAAGGCAATTCCCGCAAGCGCAACATGGCTCAGCGCATCGGCAATCATCGACATTCTCCTTACCACAACAAATACGCCTAGCAGCGGTGCCAGGACACCGATGATGATGCCTGTAAGAAAGGCATTTTGTAAAAACTCAAATTGAAATATACCCGAAATCATGGGTTATCCTCCACAACATTAATGATTATGACTTAACATTTGTACGCCCGGCCCATACACGTCCGAGAGTTCTTCTTCATTTAGAGCCTGATATTCCCCTGCATTTCCATGAAAATGCAGCTTTTTATTCAGGCATGCCACATGGGTGACTTTGTCAGTGACTGTGCCAACATCATGAGTGACTAAAAGAAGGGTAATTCCCAAATCCTTATTCAGCATTTCCAGCATGTCATAAAACTGGTGGACATTTTGAGCATCCACACCGACAGTCGGCTCATCAAGAATCAGCATATCCGGTTCACTGACAAGCGCCCGGGCAATGAATACCCTTTGCTGCTGCCCTCCGGACAATTCACCGATGTTTCTCTGCTGAAAGGACAGCATTCCTACGGAGTCCAGTGCTTTTAGTGCCCTTTTTTTATGCTCACTGCCCGCAAATCTAAAGAGGCCAATTTTTTTGGTCAATCCGCTCAGCACAACCTCCAGCACGGTTGCAGGAAATCCCGAGTTGAAGGAATTGGCTTTTTGGGATACAAAGCCCACCTTTTGCCAGTCCCTGAAATTCCGGATATCCTGGCCAAAAAGCTCAATCGATCCTTTTTGAAGCTTCAGCAGTCCCAGGAGGAGTTTCAGTAGTGTAGACTTTCCTGACCCATTAGGTCCGACAATTGACAAAAAGGCGCCTTGCGGAACGGACAGGGTTACATCCTCTAGTACAGTATCTTTTGCATATTTATAAGAAAGATCTGTGACCTTGATAACCGGTTCTTTTTTCATCATTTCCAAAGATATCACCTTTTTTATAAGAATCATTACGATTTACCTTTCGTAGTATAAAGGAATTATAGCCAATTGTAAAGAAAACGCTCTGTTCATTGCACTGAAAACATTCTTTGCAGGATAGTGTTGATAAATTGAGCTGAGAACAGTTGACTTCCTTTCCGCAGGGGCTAGAGGTGACTCGCACCTTACATCCCCACCCTCCTTAGTGCGATTAAACCAGCTTCTGGGGAGGGAATCCATTTTAAAACGACTCTTTTTTTCATTTTACCTGTTCACATACCCATATTTTCCTCATATGTTACATTGAGGAGGAATGTCATGAAACTATTAGAAATGATGGTCAACCATAAGATTAACAACATGGACCCTGACGATTTAATTTCCATTGGCAGGCAGTATGGAGTGCAGCTGAACCAAACCCAGGCTAAAGGAATCACTCAGCTGCTGGCCGGGAAAAACATCAATATCTTTGATTTGTCTCAAAGGCAGCAGGTCCTGCAGGAAATCTCAGCGATTACTGGTACCGAAACTTCAAAAAAAATCGAATCTATTTTCAAGCAGCTGACAAACAGCTGACAGTCTTTTCTTAAGCTATCATTCATAGGAAAAACGCCGGCCTGATTCAGGACGGCGTTTTTCTGATTTAAACTGCCTATTCAGCTGCCAAGAATTTTATCCAGCAGATTGCTGTCGAATTCTTTGCTTTTCAGCATGTCAATTTCATGTTTATACGGAGCTTTCTTGTTCTTCTTATCTTCTCCGACAAATGGGGTTTCAAGGATTTTTGGTACATCCATTAACTGAGGGTGGTGAATGATATAGCTTAATGCATCAAACCCAATGTATCCAAAACCGATGTTCTCGTGGCGATCCTTCCTCATGCCCCTGTCATTTTTACTGTCATTAATATGAAGAACCTTGATCCGGTCAATTCCCACAATTTTGTCGAACTCATTGAGCACTCCATCAAAATCTTCCTTGATATTGTAGCCGGCATCATGTGTGTGGCAGGTATCAAAGCAAACGGAAAGCTTATCGCTTAAATTTACACCATCTATAATCATGGCTAGCTCTTCAAAGCTTTTTCCGCATTCAGAGCCTTTTCCGGCCATCGTTTCAAGTGCAATCTGGACTTCCTGTTCTTCTGTCAGCACTTCATTAAGGCCTTCTATAATTCTTTTGATTCCTGCCTCAGTCCCTGCCCCCACATGTGCTCCAGGGTGCAGGACAATCTGCTTTGAACCCAGCGCAGCTGTCCGTTCAATTTCACTGCGCAAAAAATTCACGCCAAGTTCGAATGTATTGGGATTTTCCGTATTGCCGATGTTTATGATATAAGGAGCATGCACAATGATTTCATCAATACCATTTTCCTGCATATGCAGCAAACCTGATTCTATATTCAAATCCTCGATTTTTTTCCTTCTGGTGTTTTGAGGCGCACCCGTATACACCATAAACGTATTAGCGCCATAAGAAACAGCTTCCCTGCTTGAAGCAAGCAGCATATCCTTTCCGCTCATCGAAACATGTGACCCAATCTTAAGCAAACTCCTCAACTCCTATCTGAAATGCGTAATCGCCCCGAAAGCCTTGACAAGCATAAGACAGCCTGTAAAGGAGAGCGGTCTTCCTCTCCATTGCAGGATGGCTTATGACCTCGAGAGGCTGGGCGATGAAGCTGGACAACCCCAAATTGCATAATCGCCCTCTTAATGACGAAAGACTAAGAACACCGCGTCCTGCAGGCCTTATTTAGATTTATTTTTCAAACGGCGCTCACGTTTTTTAATGTCTTCCACTTGACGCTGGAATTTCTTTTTATAGCCTGGCTTGACTTTGGAATGCTTCTTATTTGTTGAAGCGAGGCTTTTCGCTTTTGTATCAATGGATGATTCTTGCCTTTTGCGGTTTTTCCGTTTGTTCCGCTCATCAATTTCCATCCATTCCCCGTTTTGCAGATCGACGTCTTTAAATACAACGCCCATCTTTTCCAAACGGTTTAAAGCATCTTCATCTGAGATATCATAAATCGTAGCCGCAATACCAGAATATCCAGCCCGTGCTGTTCTTCCTGTTCTGTGGATGTAAAAATCAAGATCTGTTGGAAGCTCATAGTTAATGATATGGCTGACACCTTCAATATCAATTCCCCTTGCAGCAAGGTCTGTTGCTACAATATATTGATAATCAAGATTACTGATCTGCTTCATCATTTTTTTGCGGTCACGGGGGCTTAAGTCGCCGTGTATGCGTCCGACACGCAGTCCCTTTTCAATCAGTGAGTCTGCAACCTTATCGGCCATCTTCTTTGTGTTAGTGAAAATGATGGCTAAATAAGGATTGTATTGTACAGCCAAGTCATGAAGAAGCTGGATTTTATCACGATGGCGAAGCGGCACAAGAACATGTTCAATGTTTACAGCAGTCGCCTGTTTAGGATCCACATGCACATGTTTAGGATTTTCCATATACTTTTTCAAAAATGGCTTAAGCTTTTCAGGGATGGTTGCAGAAAATACAAGCATCTGAATGTGCTGGGCCATACGTGAAGCAAATTTATCAACATCTTCTATGAATCCCATATCAAGCATAAGATCCGCTTCATCCACAACGAGGACCGTTGCGCTGAATACCTGCAATGCCCCGTCTTCCACAAGGTCCTTGATCCGCCCAGGCGTGCCGATAACAAGCTGCGGCTGTGATTTTAATTTATCAATGACTCTCTGCTTGTCTGTGCCGCCGATATAACAGCGGACATTAAGCGGATTTTCCTCTGGGAAGTGCTCAGCAATTTTTAATGCTTCTTTATAAATTTGATTAGCCAGTTCCCTGGTCGGTGCTGAAATAATGGCCTGAACTTCATCTTTTGAGGCATCGAGCTTATTCATGATCGGCAAAAGGTATGAGTGTGTTTTGCCTGTTCCTGTTTGTGATTGTCCGATAAGGCTCGTCCCTTTTAATACAGAAGGAAGCACTCTCTCCTGTATTTCGGTAGGCTTATCAAACCCCAGTGATTTAACTGCATCTATAATATAGTCATTTAATTGAAAACGTTCAAAATTGTTTTGCTTCATCGATTATCCATTATCTCCTTTATCCAGTCAGGCTATCGAAGGCGGACGATCGCAGCCATAGACATGTCCTGTTATTATAATAAACAATAGCTCATTTGCGCAAGAGCCTCAAACAGCCAGTATAGCAGATTAAACTGGCAATATCACGATAATTCAATACAAAGGAGGGCTTTATCACCCTTCCCTCCTTTCCCTCCCTTCTGCCAAAAAGTCTGTATAAGCACTTGCCCAGGGGCACTGCGGAATTTTAAGTCTGCGTCTTTCAGAGTTAAACCTTTTTGGCAGTATTGCATATTTTATAGTGTCAGCATATACACTATATTTTTTTAAAGAGGAGGGAAAATATGCCCCCAGGAAGAAATTTTCCGCCCGGACAGGGATTTGGCATGGGCTTCCCAAGACAGCAGGGAGGCAGCAGGGCCCGCCCGCAAATCCCGAGAGGCCCTGCAAGTACTCCGCCTCAAGGAAGGCAGCCCGGCAATACTGGTTTCAGCCCTTTCGGCGGCCGCGGAGCACAGTCTGCCCCGCCCGTACAAAAACAAGGACTTCTTTCAAAAATCCTTGGCGGGAGCCGGCAAAGCGCTAATATGTTTGCCCCGCCGCAGGCAGCAGGTGCAGCAGCTGCAAAAAGCGGAGGGATTCTGGCAGCCATAAAAAATCCAACCGGAATAACATCCATGCTCAACAATACGCAAAAAGTTCTCCAGGCAGCAGAACAATTCGGACCCATGGTGCAGCAATACGGTCCTATGGTAAAAAATATTCCATCGATGTGGAAAATTTATAAAAGTTTAAAATCCACAGATACAGATGACAGCAGCAGGGACACAGAAAAAACGGAAATCTCGACAGACACTTCCGAGGATAAACAGGATACTAAGACAAAAACAGCAGACACAGCAGAAGCAGCGGAGAAAAAAACAGCGGAACGCAGCAGGAAGAGCAGCCAAAAGCAAAAAGGCGGTTCATCTCCAAAGCTATACATTTAACGGAAGTATGAGAATGCATGATATCTTGCATTCTTTTTTCTTTTACCAAAAAAGCTGTGCTACTTTCTTACACTTCAGGCCCGAGCCAGCCCTTCTGAAGGATTCTTTGAAATATCATTGAACCCCTTGTATAATAAGGAAGAACAGACATAGAGCGATATGTCCTGAAGGAGGAAGTATATGAAAGTCATGAAGATATCTCCGCGCGGATATTGCTATGGTGTGGTCGATGCCATGGTAATAGCCCGAAATGCGGCTTTAGATAAAACATTGCCACGCCCGATATATATTTTAGGGATGATTGTTCATAACAAGCACGTAACTGACGCTTTTGAAGAGGAAGGCATCATTACACTTGACGGTAGCAACCGCAAAGAAATCCTGGAGCAGGTTGAAAGCGGCACAGTCATTTTTACAGCTCACGGCGTTTCTCCGGAGATCAGGGAGATCGCCAAGCAAAAAGGGCTAGTATCCATTGATGCGACCTGCCCGGATGTTACATCCACACATAATCTGATTGTCGAGAAAAAAGCAGAGGGCTACCAGATTATATATATCGGCAAAAAAGGCCATCCTGAACCGGAAGGCGCGGTTGGTGTAGCACCAGATGTGGTTCACTTGGTGCAATCAGCCAGTGAAGTTGAAGAACTGGCACTTGAAAGCGACCGTATTATCGTAACCAACCAGACAACCATGAGCCAGTGGGACGTTATGGAAATCATCGAAAAGGTCAAGGAAAAATATCCTCATGCTGAAGTTCATAAAGAAATCTGCCTTGCTACACAGGTCCGCCAGGAAGCAGTAGCAAACCAGGCCGGAGAAGCAGATGTATTGATTGTTGTCGGAGATCCCAAAAGCAATAACTCCAACCGGCTTGCACAGGTATCACAGGAAATTGCCCACACAAAGGCATTCAGAATTGCAGACATTTCCGAACTGAAGCTGGAATGGCTTAAAGGAGCCGAAACTGTCGCAGTAACAGCAGGAGCTTCTACTCCAACGCCCATCACCAAAGAGGTCATTGCTTTTCTTGAGCAATTCGATCACGAGGATGAGACAACCTGGAATACAGAAAAGAAAGTTCCTTTAAATAAGATACTCCCGAAAATCAAAGCACCAAAACCAGCACAGACCATTTAATATATAAGAAAGAACAGCCGGTGTAATTCCAGCTGTTCTTTCTTGTCTTTGAGGGCTTATAGAAAAATAAATGGATCTGTATTCAATTCAGAAGCAATATATTCGACATTATATTTTTTCTTTTCAGATGAAGCAGCCATTACCTTTGCAACACCCTTTTTCATAACCTTTTCGACATTGTGCCCGGGATCCACAATATTAAGGCCTGTCATCATGGCATCATGTGCTGTGTGATAATACATATCTCCAGCAACATACACATCTGCACCTTTATAATTAGCAGCCGTGTAATATTTATTTCCGTCACCGCCTAGAACTGCTACCTTCCTGACTGTGCTTTCCAGGTCGCCCACTGCACGCACGCCTTTCACGTCCAGGGATGCTTTAACATGCTCAGCAAACTCCCTCAGTGTCATATCCTGCTGCAAGGTGCCCACTCTCCCCAGTCCCAGTGTTTCGCCTTTATTTTCAAGCGCATAAATGTCATAGGCTGGTTCTTCATAAGGATGGGCCTTCAGCATGGCTGAAAGAACTCTTTTTTCCAAGTCTTCAGGGAAGATTGTTTCAATCCTGACTTCATGAACAGATTCTAAAACTCCCTGCTGCCCAATGGCAGGATTTGTTCCGCTTCCAGGCAAAAACCTGCCGACACCTTCCGCTGTGAATGAACATTCGCTATATTCTCCTATAGCTCCGGCACCTGCTTGCGCCAGGACACTTCTGAGATCACTTTCTGCATCTTTCGGGGCGTACACAACAAGCTTCTTAAGCTGTGTTTGATAGGTAGGTGAAAGAACCTCCGTATTCTGCAGGCCAAGCGCTTCAGCAAGCAGGTCATTTACACCGTCTTTTGCAACATCCAAATTGGTATGTGCTGCATACACCGCAATATCATGTTTTATTAATTTATCAATGATCCTGCCTGCCGGGGTATTGGTGATGATTTTTGCCAGAGGGCGGAATATAAGAGGATGATGGGCAATAATCAGCTCCACACCCTTTTCTATCGCTTCATCTACAACACTTTCCAGCACATCAAGCGCAATGAGGACTTTTGTGACAGGCTTATTTAAATGGCCGACCTGCAGGCCGATTGGGTCTCCCTCCATCGCATACTTCTTAGGGGAAAACTGTTCAAAAAGCTCAATCACTTCCCAGCCATTTGGTGTTTTCATATTCCTAACGCCTCCTCTGCCATTTTTATTCTCGCAAGCAGCACATTTCTTCTTTCCTCGGTTTCCGGATTAAGGGCAACTGCAGAAAGCTGTCCAGAAATCTTTTTCCAATGCTCTTTTTCCAAGGTCCACCTTTTAATAAAAGCATCATTTCTTTCTTTCATAAGGAATGGGCCGAACAGCAGGCCAGATTCCTTTTCTTCACCATACGGCTTTAATGGGTCTCCAGGTTCAGCAGCAAGTATTTCATATATTTTTCCGTCTTCTTCAAGAATTTCTTCATCAACCAATTCCCAGCCGTTTTCTATTAGCCACATACGAACATGGTTTGCCCCCACATTAGGCTGGAGAATAAGTTTATTTACATTGCTCAGCTTCGTTTTTCCGTTTTCCAGGATGCTTGAAATAAGCGTCCCTCCCATGCCGGCTATGCTGATAGCTGTAGCTTCGCCTGGTGACAGCACCTCAAGGCCGTCTCCCTTTCTGACGGCAATGTGTTCACCAAGTCCTGTTTCACTTACTTTATTGCAGGCAGATTGATAGGGTCCCTCACTGACTTCTCCTGCTATAGCCTTTTTCACAAGACCCTTTTTCACTGCATAACAAGGCAAATAAGCATGATCGGACCCGATATCAGCCAATATGCTGCCTTCCGGGATATGTATAGCAACACGCTCAAGGCGCAGTGATAATTTTTCGTGGTTCATGATATCAACTCTCTTAATTAAATTTACTTGATACAGGTTTGCCAATCTCCGTAAGTCCGGAAAATCTGCGGGAATTACAAATTATATTATACCCTGAAACCACCATGATTCCATAGCCTGTATATCAATACGCAATATGAAACGTTTACAAAAAAATGGCTGAATGGTTAAAATACAAAACCATCAGCCATTTTTTTATATTATTTGAGTCCGTGGATAAATTTAGCCATCTTATCGATGCTGCCGGCTTCCACCAAACCAGCAGGCATTGCCCCGCGGCCATTTGTAATGACATTCTTAATCTGATCCTCAGACAAACGCTCTCCTACACCTTTTAATTTCGGCCCTACCTTGCCCTGATACTGATCTCCATGGCAGGTAATGCAGGTTGTTTTATAAATTTCTTCCGGACTGGCTGATGCAGTTTGCCCAGTCTTTTCTTTTCCGCCATTTTTCTGTTCGTCAGCTGCCTGTTTTGCATCACCAAGGCCTTTAAAAGAAAGCATAAACATAAGACCGATACCTAAAACCATGATAAGCAAAAACGGGATAAGTGGATTGCGATTCATAGATTTACCTCCCCTATGTATAACCTGTTCTGTTCAATTAACCATAATATTCATGCAACTTTTATTTTACTTGAAAATGGAAGACAGGAAAAGCCCTAAAGCTTAAGTAATTAAATAAATTTGAAAATTCGTCAAATTCCACGTTTTTTTGAATATAATAATTTACAATTAAATATTTTTTATTTTCAAAATATACTGTATAATTTACTTATAAAGAATAAAACCACGCACGCCCCCATAATCCCTGCGATGATGAAATAAGGCAGTTTCAGCTTCCTGCCTGCAAACACCCAAATCAAGCACTGAAGCAGCAGGAGAATATATAAGATTCCGTGTTTGTGTGATGAAAACTGCTCTGCCGCTGTAACCGTTTCCAAGAGAAGCAAGAAGGCACATCCAATTAGCGGAACCTGAAATAGGGTCTTTTTATTAAAAAGGAAATAGGCTATAGCTGCTAACAGGAGCACAGAAAAAGTTAAAAGGGAAATTTGCAATCCCACTGGGAATTCAGTAAAATAATTCAAAAATAGATTTACGGCAACCAGCAGGCCTACTATGATGCAGAGCCATAGCTTTATGTAAGACTTTCGCGCTTTGGGCTGGACAGATTCTGCACCCTCGCTGTAGAGGGCAAGAAGGTAGTCACAATATGTATCTGGAAGCATCCTGTTTTTCTTCCAGTAGCTGATTTCTTGAATGATAATTTTCTTTCGCTGCTGATCCATTTCACCGGCACATCCTAAATAAAATCATTTCTGTTTATATCGGCCATTTAACCTTTAGGTTTGAGGCAGTCATAAAAAATGCCTCCAAAATCATATGAAATCAATCCGCAAAAAAGGAACAGCTCCATACTGAGGCCGAACCTTTTGTGCAGTAATCCATATCATTTTTATTGGAGGCTGATGCAGTCATTCTAGCTTATTCTACTCCAGGAAATCCTTAAGACGCTTGCTGCGGCTGGGATGTCTAAGCTTGCGGAGCGCTTTTGCTTCGATTTGGCGGATACGCTCACGGGTAACGCCAAAGACCTTGCCGACTTCTTCTAAAGTGCGTGTGCGGCCGTCATCTAAACCGAAACGCAGCCTTAATACATTTTCTTCACGGTCAGTCAGTGTATCAAGAACATCCTCAAGCTGTTCCTTGAGCAGCTCGTATGCAGCGTGTTCTGACGGAGAAGTTGCATCCTGGTCTTCAATGAAGTCTCCAAGATGTGAGTCATCTTCTTCACCAATCGGTGTTTCAAGGGAGACCGGCTCTTGAGCAATTTTCAGGATTTCCCTAACCTTTTCAGGAGTCAGATCCATATCCTCAGCAATTTCTTCCGGTGAAGGTTCACGGCCAAGATCCTGAAGAAGCTGTCTTTGCACACGAATTAATTTATTAATGGTTTCAACCATATGCACAGGAATACGGATTGTTCTTGCCTGGTCAGCAATCGCACGGGTAATGGCCTGGCGGATCCACCATGTGGCATAGGTACTGAATTTATATCCTTTGCGGTAATCGAACTTTTCAACCGCTTTGATAAGACCCATATTACCTTCTTGAATCAAATCCAAGAACAGCATTCCCCGTCCAACATAGCGTTTTGCTATACTTACTACAAGACGCAGGTTCGCTTCTGCCAAACGTCGCTTGGCTTCCTCGTCACCCTCTTCAATCCGCTTCGCAAGTGAAATCTCTTCTTCAGCAGACAAAAGATCAACACGCCCGATTTCCTTAAGGTACATACGGACAGGGTCATTTATTTTAACACCTGGAGGAACACTTAGGTCATTCAGGTCAAATTCTTCTTCTTTTTCCAGCTGCTGTACGTTTGGATCGTCATCGTCCTCTTCTTCATCTTCGCTTTCAGTCAGGACTTCAACCCCGTTATCACCTAATAATTCATAGAACTCATCCATTTGATCAGAATCCAATTCAAAGCTGCCAATGCGCTCTGCAATTTTTTCCAGCGTTAGAGAACCCCTCTTTTTGCCAAGCTCCAATAACTGCTCTTTCACCTGATCAAGATTTAATTCATTATCAACTTCTTTGGAACGTGCTGGTTTCTCAGCCATGTGTTCCCCTCCTTCCAAGACTTACACCCTACACTAAAGTAACTTGCGCATTTGAATGATTTCCATGGCAATCTGTGCTGCCCTGATATAATCACTGCGCCGCTCTGCTTCCTTTTCTTCGGCCTCTTTTTCTTTTATCTTTAACAATTTTTCATATTTCAACACTTGATTTATATAATCTGTCAGTTCTTTATCGGTTACTTCCTCATTTACTGACATCATTTCTATTTCAGAAACAATTCTTCTCAAGTTTTGATCAGGCAAATAGGTTAGAAAAAAGCTGGTGTCAGCTTCATGACCGTCTTCATAAAATCCATATAAATAAGTAATGATTGCCTGGTGCGCATCTAAGTTGAGAACAGTGCCGCCGAGCATCTGCTGAATTTTTGCTGCAGTTTCTTTACTTTTCAGCATATGTGCAATCAGCTTAATTTCAGCATTATGATAAGCAGGCTTTAATTTATTCTCATATTGAAGGGTTATCCTTTTTTCTGAAGGAACCGGCACATTTCCCTTTTTCCTTTCGGAGAAAAAGACCTGCCTTTGCTGGTTTTCAAGCGCATCCAGAGACAATGAAAATTCCGAAGACAATTGGCGGAGGTAGTGATCCCTTTCCACCGCATTTTGCAATCTGGAAATCTCCTTTAATATCTCTTCAATATACTGAATGCGATCTCCTTCATTATTAAGGTTTTTTCCCTTTCTCAGATACTGCATTTTAAAGGCCATGTATGTTAAACTAGCCCCTATTACTTCAGAAACAAAGCTTTTTTCACCATATTTCTTTATGTAGTCATCGGGGTCAAGACCATCCGGCATTTGTGCAACCTTAACCTGAAATCCATTCTCGTTAAGCATGATGGATGCCCTGTTTGCTGCGTGAAGACCGGCAGAATCGGAATCATAGCATATTAATACCTGGTCTGTATTTCTTTTAAGCAATTGAATATGCTGATCTGTTAAGGAGGTCCCCATCGTTGCAACGGAATTTTCAACTCCTGCACGTACAGCCGAAATGCAGTCGGCGAATCCTTCAAAAATTACAGCCTGTTCTTTTTTCCGGATATGCGGACGTGCCTGATGGAAATTATATAAAATTTTGCTTTTATTAAAGATTGGCGTTTCAGGGCTATTTAAATATTTGGGCTCATCGTCCCCCATTGCTCTCCCGGAAAACGCAATCGTATTTCCCTGATGGTCGGAAATCGGAAACATGATCCTGTTTCTGAACCGATCGAAGTAGGTTTGATCTCTTTCCCTTTGAATCGTAAGGCCAGCCTTTTCCAGAATATCCTCTGTATAGCCTCTTTTTGTTAAAAACTTATAGACAAAGTCCCATGAGTCAAGAGAATATCCAATCTGGAATTTTGTGATTGTTTCTTCGGTAAAGCCCCTGTTCAGCAGATACTCAAGAGCATCCTGGCCTTCTTTTGTATTTACCAGCAAATGATGATAGAATTTCTTCAAAAGGTCATGCGCTTCAATCATCTGCTGTGAACCAGGCGGCATATTCGATCTGGCAGAACCTTTATTTATTTCAACATCCAGGGGCACATTTCCTTTTTCGGCCAGAATTTTTGCAGCTTCCAGAAAACTGCAGCCATCTATGTCCATTAAAAATGTAAAAACGTTTCCGCCTGCCCCGCAGCCAAAGCAGTGGAAGATCTGCTTATCAGAAGAAACTGAAAAAGACGGGGAATTTTCACCATGAAAAGGACAAAGGCCGAAATAATTCCGCCCTTGTTTTTTTAGCTGGACATATTCGCCGATAAAGTCGACAATGTCAACAGCTTCACGAATTTGATTAATTTTTTCATCTTCTAGTCGGGCATTGGCCATATTTTCACCTTGCGATCCGGTGTTAGTATTATTTCGATAAAGAATCATGAATTCCTGCAAAGTTCGACAAAATATTCATAAGTGCACTGGTAAAATGATTTCTGTCTTCTTTTGTAAAAGCCTTAGGCCCTTTGGAATGTTTTCCTTGCCTTCTGAGCTTTGCAGATAGATAGCGCATATCAAGAAGCGCAGAAATGTTATCTTCTGTATAATCCATTCCCCGGGGCGAAAGAACATAAACTCCTTTAGGCAGCAGTGTCCCGGCTAATCCGATATCGGCTGTAACGACCAAATCGCCTCTTTTCGAAGAATTGACAATTCGAAGGTCTGCCGCTTCTTTATCTGCATCGACATACACCCATCGCCCGCCAGAAGGATTATTCATCATATTTTTATATGACGCCACAAAACAGACACTGATATCGTACACCTCTGCACATTTCAAGATCTCTTCTTTTACAGGACAAGCATCCGCATCCACATAAATCGATGGATTAATATCCATATTTTTTAATTCTACATCTTTCTGCATTATCCTTTTTTTCTCCTCGCATTTGTTAGGGATATTACCGCAAGCTGTCGAATTATTTTATGAAGGAAACCTTGACTTCTCGCTATTTATAGTTTATTCCGTAATAATTAACTCTAAACCTCAAGAATACATTTTTCACAATTTTTTATTATAGTACATTTCCCCCAAAGAAGCCAACAAAAAAACTTGGTAATAAAAAGCGCGAGCGCAAAAGATCAAAGACTAAGAACGCCGCGTCCTGCGGCA
>NZ_MLYQ01000097.1:0-57096 GCF_001866725.1 Bacillus sp. MUM 13 | reverse complement strand
CTTAACCAAATTGGAAAGCGAAGCAGCCGTACGTTTTGGCTTTCGCAGCTAGACAAAATGATTGCAGATATTTAACTTCTTCTATTATCCAGTTTTGAAGGAACAATGTTCCTCATAGTTTGGTGGCGATAGCGAAGAGGTCACACCCGTTCCCATTCCGAACACGGCAGTTAAGCTCTTCAGCGCCGATGGTAGTTGGGGGTTCTCCCCCTGTGAGAGTAGGACGCCGCCAAGCAAGCGAAAGGCCAGCAGAGATGCTGGTCTTTTTTGTGTGCAGAAATGGAAATATCATAGGAAATCAAATGAATCGAGTAAGCAAAAGCCAAGGAGGTCGGGGTGCGAGGAACTGAAACTGACGAAGAAATAATCCGGATATCACATTCCGGATTTTGAATAAGGCTGTTAAGCTCGCAAACTAATGATGGCAAGACAATAGGCTTCTGCTAAACCTGCCGCGTCCTGTGCGGGCCCGAAGCTTCCAGACAGACATAAGCTCGCTGTGAATTGAGCTCTAAAAACGCCACAGATGCTACATTAGCTAATGTCATATAAATACCCTTGCAGCCTGTCTATTTGGCAGCTTGAATGGCCCTTCACGCCGGTAAATCCTTTGTAAAAAGGTTTATCCTGACACTTGTGAGTATGGAATTTTCCTATATTTGATTTTTTCAGGCATAGACATACACTCAATGCCCAGTGGCCTCATATATTGATATAGAAATTAAACAGCAGCTGACATGAACTATTCTAAAAATTGTATACAACATTTAGATTTTGGAGAGAATGCAGGTATGGAGGTGGGGATATTGAGTTCAGCAGCAGCCAATAAAGCACCAGCGGAAACATGCGTGGTTTGTGAAAAGACAAAATCGGTTGGCATACATCTTTATACATCATTTTTATGCGAAGAATGTGAACATGATATCATAAATACGGGAACGGACAATCCGATGTACCATTATTATTTAAAACAGCTGAAGAAAGTAAATGTTCCTGAAATTTGTTCTTAAGAAGAAGAGGAATAGGCATTTATAAGAGTCAGAGACTATGAAGAACCTCCTTAAGGTTTTTATGGTTTCTGATTTTTTTATTTCCATTATTAAAATTGGACAAGCTGGAGTCTGCACTTGCATTTGTCTGATAGAATAAACAAAGAATAATTAAAAGGAAGTATACCATGAAATCAAAAGAGAAAACGCCATTATTTGATGCTCTTGTAAAACATAGAGAAAAGGAAAGTCTTTCTTTCCACGTACCCGGCCATAAAAACGGCCGTATATTTAATCATTGGGGCAAACATATTTTTGATCCTGTGCTGTCCATCGATCTGACAGAGCTCACCGGTCTTGATGACTTGCATGACCCAGGCGGACCCATTTTGGAGGCGGAACAGCTTTTGGCCGATTTGTATGGCTCACAAAAAAGTTATTTTCTTGTGAACGGTTCTACCTCGGGCAATATTGCGATGATTCTCGCTGCCTGTGAGGAGGGAGATAGAGTGCTTGTACAAAGGAATTGCCATAAATCTGTTTTGCACGGCCTGATGCTTGCGAATGTTAAGCCAGTTTTCATATCTCCTGCCATCGATGAACAGCTGGAGATTGCGGGCAGTGTAACGGTATCGGCTGTAAAAGAGGCAATCGGGCTTTATCCAGAAACAAAGGCCATTGTTTTAACCTATCCAACCTATTATGGAACCGGCAGTGCAGTTTCAGAGATTATCACATTGGCTCATC
Source organism: Bacillus sp. MUM 13 (assembly GCF_001866725.1). Taxonomy (NCBI): domain Bacteria; kingdom Bacillati; phylum Bacillota; class Bacilli; order Caryophanales; family Bacillaceae; genus Bacillus; species Bacillus sp. MUM 13. The sequence goes on along the minus strand of NZ_MLYQ01000097.1, from coordinate 55,360 downwards.
AGCACAGCATTCCTGTGCTTGTGGATGAAGCTCATGGGGCCCATTTTTGCCTCGGTGCCCCTTTTCCGGAATCTGCCCTGGCAGCAGGTGCAGATGTGGTAGTTCATTCTGCACATAAGACACTTCCTGCCATGACGATGGGATCATTCTTGCATTACAGCAGTGAATTAATTGATTCCAGCAAGCTGGAGTTCTGCTTGCAAATGCTGCAGTCAAGCAGTCCATCTTATCCGATTATGGCCTCACTGGATCTTTCGAGGGCATATCTGGCTACTTACAGCCAGGACGATATAGAAGCATTGAAACAAGCAGTGGGCGGCTTCAAGGAGGAACTAAACAGCATTTCAGGAATACATGTGGCAGAGAGCAAATCAGGCAACAGTGATCTCCTTAAGCTTATAATCCGGTCTGAGAAGGGGCATTCTGGCTTTCAACTGCAGCAGATACTTGAAAGTGAAGGGATTTTTACGGAGCTTGCCGATGTAAGAAATGTCCTTATGGTGCTGCCGCTAATAAAGAAGGACAGTGATTTTCCATTTCGGGAAACACTAATGAGAGTTAAACGTGCCGTAGAGAATAGCGAAGAGGCGGAGGGTCAGGTTTCTTCTTGTTCCCATTTTCAGGAACAGACCATTCAGCCGCTTTCCCTGACGTATCAGCAAATGAAAAAAAGACAGAAAAAGCTTGCAGCATTAACTGACTGTTTAGGAGAAATCTCTGCTGAAATGATTACTCCTTACCCGCCAGGCATTCCATTAATAATGCCTGGTGAAAAAGTAACAGCGGGAAAAATAAATCGTATGGAGGAGCTGCTGAGAAAAGGGGGAAGGTTCCATGGGGGCCCTGAGCTTGAAAGCGGGCAGCTGTGGATCTACGAATAAGTTTTCCTTTTTGAATTAGAAAATAGTATACTTAAACCGCAAAGTGATAGTTGGAGGTCATGTATGAATCAAGGAATATTTATAACCATGGAAGGACCTGAGGGTGCAGGGAAAACAACCATTCTGCATATGCTTGGAGAACTTCTTACAGATATGGGGCACAGTGTGCTCATCACTAGAGAACCCGGAGGCATCCCTATTGCAGAACAAATCAGGGAAGTCATTTTAAATAAAGAAAATACAGCTATGGACAGCAGAACAGAAGCCCTGCTTTATGCTGCAGCAAGGAGGCAGCACCTTGCTGAAAAAGTGCTGCCCGCTTTAAGTGAGGGGAAAATTGTACTGTGCGACCGCTTTATTGACAGCTCTCTGGCTTATCAGGGATATGCAAGGGGCCTGGGAATGGATGAAGTCTATTCGATCAATCAATTTGCCATCAATGGAGTTATGCCGGATCTTACGATTTACTTCGATATTGACCCGGCTGCTGGCCTGGAACGAATTGCATCCAACGGGGAAAGGGAAATAAACCGCCTGGATATGGAAGCTCTGCAGTTTCATGAAAAAGTAAAAGAAGGATATATGCTTATTATAGAGAAGTGGAAAGAAAGATTTTTTATTGTAGATGCATCCCAATCACCTGAACAGGTATTGGAGCAAACTGCATCCAAGGTGTACCAGGTTATTGGCAGGGAGGAGGCCTCACAATAATATTTATCGTAAAATGCCTGTAAACCTCCTTTTTGGGGTATAGATAATTGTTATAATATAAATTAAACAAAGCAGAACACATTTGGTGTTCAAGCGGAGGATGATAGATATGAAAATGATTATTGCAGTTGTACAGGATAAAGATAGCCATAGATTGCTGAATGAACTTGTTGAACATAATTTCCGGGCGACCAAGCTTGCCAGCACCGGAGGGTTTTTAAAATCCGGCAATACCACCTTCATGATAGGTACCGATGACATTCGCGTTGAAAAAGCCCTCGATATTATTAAAAATAATTGCGAGTCCCGGCAGCAGCTGGTAGCGCCTGTATCCCCAATGGGAGGAAATGCTGATTCATATGTTCCATATCCAGTTGAAATCCAGGTTGGCGGAGCAGCAGTATTTGTATTGCCAATCGAAACTTTTATGCAATTTTAACGTACGAAAGCAGTGTGGTATGAATGAAAATTAACCAGGACCTTCCTTTAAGCCTGGATAAAGCCAGGCAAGACAGCAAGCAGGTTCAAACTGGTAATGGAAAATTTCAGCAGCTGGTGCAAAAGCAGGATCAAAAACTGCAGTATGCCTCACTGAACCGGCTGCTGAGCGATATTGAGGGAGCCGGCGGCAGACTGGGCAAATCCCGCACCTTCAAGGATATCGCAAAATTCAAAACGCTGGTCAAGCGGTTCGTAAAAGAAGCTGTTGACTTTGGAATGGATCTGAAGCATTCGAACAGCTGGAACCAATTTGGGCAGAGCCGCCCGCTGAAAATTGTCGAAACAATCGATGATAAATTGGTTGAGCTAACCGAAGCTGTATTGTCCAAAGAAAAGACGTCTGTGGACGTTTTGGAAAAAATAGGTGAAATCAAAGGCCTATTGATTAATTTATACACGTAAAATATCACCGTCCTTTTTTCTGAAACTGCCGATAATAGGCGAATGTTACCCTTTTTAAGCCAGTAAATAAAAAAAGAGTCATATTTTTAATATAGTGTTTATATGATGAAATGGACTTACTTAAGAGAGTTGATTGGTTATGACGGAAGCATGGAACGAAATAGCTGATATTCAGCCGACAATCATGGGAATGCTGAAAAATGGCATGCTAAAAAACCGGGTTGCTCACGCCTACCTTTTCGAAGGTGAAAAAGGTGTCGGAAAAAGAGAGGCAAGCATCATTTTCGCCAAGAGCCTGCTGTGTGAGCAGCAGATTGACGGGTATCTGCCATGTGAAAACTGCAAAAACTGCAAACGCATAAACAGCGGGAACCATCCTGATGTGCATCTGATTGAACCAGACGGCTTGTCTATCAAAAAGGAACAGATTAAAAGTCTTCAAGAGGAATTTTCAAAGAAAAGCGTTGAGGCCAATCGTAAAATTTATATGATTTTCAATGCAGACAAAATGTCCGTGCAGGCAGCCAACAGCTTGCTTAAATTCCTCGAGGAACCTTCTTCAGACACAGTTGCCATTTTGGTTACAGAGCAAATACAGCGGATCCTGCCTACCATCCTGTCACGCTGCCAGGTATTGTCTTTTAAGCCTCTTTCTCCTGCAGTTCTTAAGGAAAAGCTGATAAATCAAGGGGTAAACATCCAAGACTCATCTATAATCCCCCACTTAACCCACAATTTTGAAGAAGGAATAAGAATAAGTAATGAGGAATGGTTTGCACAAGCCCAAAAAATAGTGGTAAAATTATATGAAGTGCTAAACCAAAATCCCATGAAGGCATTATTATATCTTCAGGAAGAGTGGTTTGTGCACTTTAAGGAAAGGGAGCAAATGGACAGAAGTCTTGATTTGTTATTTCTTATCTATAAAGATTTATTATATATTCAGTTGGACAAGCGTGAACTTGCCGTCTTTCAAAATAAAACCGGGGAATTTGAAACACACGCTCTTCATCTTTCCCAGAGGCGCCTTGCAGACTGCATGGGCTATATTTTAGAAGCGAAAAGGAAACTGCTGTCCAATACAAATCCACAGCTGTTGATGGAACAGCTTGTGCTGAATTTGCAGGAGGGATCATCATTTGTATGATGTAGTAGGCGTCCGCTTTAAAAAAGCGGGTAAAATATACTACTTTGACCCGGGAGAGCTCGCCATTCCGAAGGATGAGTTTGTTATAGTTGAAACTGTCCGCGGAGTTGAATTCGGCAAGGTTGTAACCGCCCGGAAACAAGTAGATGATAATGATGTTGTTCTGCCGCTGAAAAAGGTTCTCAGGATTGCAGATGCAAAGGACAGGCTGATTGTTGAGGAAAATAAATCGGCGGCATCTGAAGCATATGGAACCTGCTGCCAAAAAGTAGAGGAACACAAGCTTGATATGAAGCTCGTTGATGTTGAATACACGTTTGACAGAAATAAAGTAGTGTTTTACTTTACTGCAGATGGACGAATTGATTTTCGTGATTTAGTCAAGGATTTGGCGGCGATTTTTAGAACCAGGATTGAATTGCGCCAGATAGGCGTCAGGGATGAAGCCAAGATGCTTGGAGGCATAGGCCCATGCGGAAGAATGCTTTGCTGCTCGACATTCCTGGGTGATTTTGAACCAGTTTCCATTAAAATGGCCAAGGATCAAAATTTATCGCTGAATCCGACCAAAATTTCTGGGCTGTGCGGCCGGCTGATGTGCTGTCTTAAATATGAAAACGATGAGTATGAGAGTGCGAAGGAAATGCTTCCGGATTTGGGTGAAATCATTAAAACCCCTCATGGAAAAGGCAAGGTAGTTGGGCTTAATATTCTAGAACGAGTACTTCAGATTGAATTTGTCGAACAAGAAAGAGTTTTGGAATATACGTTAGATGAGATTCTAAAAGAGGGAGCCGTTTCTATTCAAGCCACAGATTATTAAGGTGGTGGAGAGCGTGGATAAAAAAGAAATTTTTGAATCGGTCACTAATATGGAAACCCAAATCGGCCATCTATACAAGCAGCTTGGTGAGATGAAACAGCATTTGGCGGAGGTTCTTGAAGAGAATAATTCGCTGAAGCTTGAAAACAGCCATCTTAGGCGGCGGTTAGATCAGCTGGAAACAGCAGGAACCAGCGTGAAGGAAAAAAATAAAGTGAAAAATAAGCAAACAGCCCAGGGAGAGAAGATGCTCGATATAGGGGAAGGCTACGATAATCTTGCCCGTTTGTATCAAGAAGGCTTTCATATTTGCAACCTTCATTTTGGAAGTTTAAGAAAAGATGGAGACTGCCTGTTTTGCTTATCATTTTTGAATAAAAAATAATCTCAAGCCTTTCCTGTCAAGGGAAGGCTTTTTTAATAACCGGAGGAAATGCATCCAGAGGAGGTAAGAGAGTTGTTGGAATTAAAAGGTGATGAACGGCTGGATTATCTTTTGGCTGAACGTTTAAGAATCATTCAAAGCCCTTCTGTTTTTTCGTTTTCACTAGATGCTGTTCTGCTATCGAAGTTCGTCAGTGTGCCGATTCAAAAAGGCAAGCTGATTGATATGTGTTCAGGAAATGGAGTTGTGCCGCTGTTATTAAGCACGAGGACTAAAGCAAGCATGATTGGTGTGGAAATTCAGGAAAGGTTATATGATATGGCGAAAAGAAGCATTGATTATAATGGGCTTTCCGGGCAAATACATATGATGCATGGAGACATTAAGGAAATCCCTGGACAGCTTGGCCACTCAAAGTTTGATGTGGTAACCTGCAATCCTCCATACTTTCCAACTCCATCAAAAGAAGAAATCAATCAAAATGAACACTTTGCCATTGCCAGGCATGAAATTTACTGTACCCTTGAAGATGTGGTGCGCACGAGCAGCCAGCTGCTGCGCCAGGGAGGCAAGGCTGCCTTTGTACATAGGCCTGGAAGACTGATGGACATACTGAGCCTGATGAGAAAATATCGGATTGAACCAAAACGATTACAGTTTGTTTATCCGAAGGCGGGCAAGGAGGCCAATACTATTCTTATTGAAGGAATCAAGGACGGAAAGCCTGATTTAAAAATACTTCCTCCGCTAGTCGTTTATAATGAGGATCACGAGTATAATCCGGAAATCAGAAGGATTTTATATGGAGAAGAATGAGCATTTCTTTTATGTGCTGAGATGCAGGGATGGCAGTTTTTATGCAGGCTATACAAATGATTTAAAAAAGCGGATAAGCATGCATAATGAAGGAAAAGGGGCAAAGTACACCAGAGGCAGGGGACCGGTGGAGCTGATCTATTATGAGGTCTTTGCAACGAAAACGGAAGCAATGCGTGCCGAGTACAGCTTTAAACAGCTGAATAGGGCACAAAAAGAACAAATTATTGATAAAAAGGAGAAAACTGTTCATGCAGCAGCAGAAAAGCTATGAAAAAGAAGGACTAGAACCGGCGCTGTACTTGGTGCCTACTCCTATTGGGAATTTGGAAGATATGAGCTTCAGGGCTCTGAGAATATTAAAAGAGGCAGATGTGATAGCTGCTGAGGATACACGTAATACTAAAAAACTTTGCAATTACTTTGAAATCGAAACGCCAATCGTCAGCTATCATGAACATAACAAGCAAAAAAGCGGCAAGCAGATGATTGATCGCCTCCTTTCCGGACAATTGATCGCCCTTGTCAGTGACGCAGGAATGCCCACGATTTCCGATCCCGGGTATGAACTTGTGGTAGAGGCACTAGCAGAAAATATCACTGTAGTCCCGCTTCCTGGCGCAAATGCTGCATTAACTGCATTGATTGGCTCAGGCCTTATCCCGCAGCCTTTTTATTTCCATGGTTTTCTGCAAAGAAGCAATAAAGAAAAAAAGGCAGAACTGGAAAGATTGAAAAAAATGACGTCGACCTGGATTATTTATGAATCTCCCCATCGCTTGAAGGAAACGTTAAAAAGCATGCTTGGGATACTGGGAAATAGAAAAATCGTGCTTTGCCGTGAGCTTACAAAGAAATTTGAGGAATTTATCAGAGGCACCATTGAGGAAGCTTTAGCATGGGCGGAAGAATCAGAAATTCGCGGCGAATTTTGTCTTGTCATTGAAGGGTCTCAGGAAAGTGAAGATACTGAGGAGAAGAAGTGGTGGGACAACATGGAGGTTTCTGCTCATGTAGAGGCCTACATCCAGGAAAGAGGCCTTTCTTCCAAGGAAGCCATTAAGCAGACCGCTAAGGACAGAGGCATACAGAAACGTGAAGTATATCAATCGTATCATGTAGATGAAGAATAAATAAGCATAAAAAAGGCTTCCGGATAGGAAGCCTTCACTGTATTATTTTGATGTTTCGAAGCTTTGCTGAATTTCTTTAATCAGCATTTCAGCACCTTCACGGCTTAGGATAAGCTTGCCGCCAGCAAGAGTCAAGTTTTCATCAGAAACTTCACCAGTTACTTGGCAAGTCATATTTGGCTTGTATTTTTTTAGGATGATGCGTTCGTCATCCACATAAATTTCAAGTGCATCTTTTTCTGCAATTCCAAGCGTACGGCGAAGTTCGATTGGAATAACCACCCGTCCTAATTCATCAACCTTACGAACAATTCCTGTAGATTTCATTCTGTAAATCTCCTCTCAGATTATACTAGTACCTTTTTCTCTTTATCTATTTTCGTCATTATTCGACAATTTTTTTTATAAATTTAATAATACCAGCCATTCCCAAATACGTCAATCATTTTATTTTTAACTTAAGATAAATTCAGCGAAAAAACGTAAATCCCTTTATCCTCAAGGCTTTCAGCTGTTTTAATAAGTAGGATAAATCCTTTTTTGTATGATATTGGACCTGTTTTGTTTTATTACGATAATAAAAATAAGAATAAATCCCTAATAAATTCGACTAAATTCGACAAAAACAAACAAAAGCCAACATAATCCTATCTTTATGTTGAAGTTAAAATGAGTAAAGAGACATATTTTGGGATTAGGCGAGAAGGAATGCCTCTAGTAAAAAGAAGGCAATGGGGAATTTGAGTAAGACCTTACTCTTTTTATTGCGCAATTTAATTTTTTTAGGTATATTTTGTTCATATAAGAGGTAATGCTGACATTATAGAAGTGTTAAAAAGACAGGATTACTGATTTTCTCTTTATAGAGCATGTTAACTGAGCCGCCTCTAAAGACCCGTCTCAACATTGTAAAGCCATTGAAGCAGTTTAAGCACAGTCTGCTGCCAGTGAAAGAATGATATTTTCAGCTAACCATCCCCGGGAAGACCTTCTGTGGAGGGAAGCTTCACTTTATTTAGCTCGCGTCCTGTTGGGCGTGAGTTTTTTATCGCTCTTCTGTTTATATAAGGGTAAAATGGAAGCAGGTATATGATAATTGCTGTTTGTTATTTTTAAGGAGGGAAAAAAATGAAAGAAAAACTGAAAACTTTTTATATCACAACGCCGATTTATTATCCGAGCGGAAATTTACATATTGGCCATGCCTATACGACTGTAGCCGGTGATGCTATGGCCCGTTATAAGAGGATGCGGGGATTCGATGTTATGTATCTGACGGGTACAGATGAGCATGGACAAAAAATCCAGCGAAAGGCTGAAGAAGCTGGCATCACTCCGCAGGAATATGTGGACGGCATTGTATCTGGAATCAAGGACTTGTGGAAGAAGATGGACATCTCATATGATGACTTTATCCGCACAACAGACGAAAGGCATAAAACAGCAGTAACAAAGATGTTTAAGCAGCTGCTGGATCAGGGAGATATTTATCTGGATGAATATGAAGGCTGGTATTCTGTTTCTGATGAAACCTATTATACCGAGCTTCAATTGACAGACCCAGTTTATGAGAATGGAAAAATAGTTGGAGGCAAGAGTCCTGACAGCGGCCATCCGGTTGAGCTTGTGAAGGAAGAATCCTACTTTTTCAGGATGGGTAAATATGCAGACAGGCTGCTGAAGTTTTACGAAGAAAATCCAGAATTCATTCAGCCTGAGTCCAGGAAAAATGAAATGATTAATAATTTCATTAAACCGGGACTTGAAGATCTGGCTGTATCAAGAACAACCTTTGACTGGGGTATTAAGGTGCCTGGAGATCCGAAGCACGTAATTTATGTCTGGATTGATGCTTTATCAAATTATATTACGGCTCTTGGATATGGAAATGAAGATGACGCCAAGTATTTAAACTACTGGCCAGCTGATGTCCACTTGATGAGTAAGGAAATTGTCCGTTTTCATACCATTTATTGGCCAATCATGCTGATGGCGCTTGACCTGCCACTTCCTAAAAAGGTCTTCGCCCATGGCTGGCTATTAATGAAGGACGGAAAAATGTCCAAATCAAAGGGGAATGTTGTTGACCCTGTTACTTTAATCGACCGTTATGGCCTTGATGCATTGCGCTACTACCTGCTGCGGGAGGTACCATTTGGTTCTGATGGCGTCTTTACTCCTGAAGGGTTTGTGGAAAGAATTAACTTCGACTTGGCTAACGACCTTGGTAACCTTTTGAATCGGACTGTTGCTATGATTGATAAATATTTCGATGGAGTGATTCCTGAATATAAAGGCGCACTGGGGGAGTTTGATGAATCCCTGGAGGCGAAGAACAGAGAAACGGTTTCCAAGTATGAAGAAGCAATGGAAAAGATGGAGTTTTCAGTTGCTTTATCCACCATTTGGCAGCTTGTCAGCAGAACAAATAAATATATCGATGAAACAAAGCCGTGGATTCTGGCTAAAGACGAGGAGAAAAAAGACGAACTTGGCAGTGTGATGAGCCACTTGGCTGAATCTTTAAGAAGAACAGCAATTCTCCTTACGCCATTTTTAACTCAAACTCCGGGTAAAATCTTTTCTCAGTTGAATATTGAAGATGAATCTCTTAAGTCATGGGAAAGCCTTGAAGAGTTTGGAAAAATCCCTGCGATGACCAAAGTGAGTAAAGGGGAGCCAATTTTCCCCCGCTTAGAGATGAAGGATGAAATAGAATATATCAAATTGCAAATGCAGGGAAGCTTGCCTCAGGAAGAAGAAAAGAAGCCTGAAGAGCAAGAGATACCTGAAGTGGAAGAAATCACGATTGATGACTTTATGAAAGTAGAATTGCGGGTTGCTCAGGTACTTGAGGCGGAATCCGTGAAAAAAGCGGATAAGCTTCTTAAACTGCAGCTGGATCTTGGCTATGAAAAAAGACAGGTTGTTTCTGGAATTGCTCAATACTATAAGCCCGAGGAATTAATAGGGAAAAAAGTTATTTGTGTAACTAATTTAAAGCCTGTCAAACTGCGCGGAGAATTATCACAAGGAATGATATTGGCAGGAAGCAGCGATGGAGTTTTGTCTGTGGCTACTGTTAATGATTCGCTGCCAAACGGTTCTAAAGTTAAATAATTACCAATTGATAACATAAAGATGTTTCACATGGAACATTTTTATGTTATTTTTTGTGCTTTTTTGGGTATGGTGTAAAAATCCATAAATGAGTGCAGGCAAATCATTTTCCAATGTACATACTTATTTCGTAAAATATAGAAAATCAGCGGGGGATTGGCAGGAGGATAATGCAAGAAGTAAAAGCAGATAATACAAAAGCAGGACACTTGCGGGCGTTTGTCATCATTTTGTTACATAATTGTGAGGCATGAAAACTTTTATTCAACAATAGACTATTGCTAGAAAGGGAGAAAATAATGTTATTTGATACACATGTTCATTTGAATGATCTTCAATTTTCGGAGGACTTGGAAGAAGTAATAGATAGAATGAAAGAGGTAGGAGTATCCAATGTGGTTGTTGTCGGCTTTGACCGGCCTACCATCACAAGGGCCATGGAGCTTGTGGAGACATACGAATTCATGTATGCGGCTGTGGGCTGGCATCCTGTAGATGCCATTGATATGACGGATGGCGATCTGGAGTGGATTGAAGAGCTTTCAAGTCATCCTAAAGTGGTGGCAATCGGGGAAATGGGCCTGGACTACCATTGGGATAAGTCTCCGAAGGATGTCCAAAAAGAAGTATTCAGGAAACAAATCAGGCTGGCGAGGAAGGTTAAGCTCCCGATTATCATCCATAACCGGGAAGCAACGGCAGACATTGTGGAGATTTTAAAAGAAGAGCATGCCTCAGAGGTTGGCGGCATTATGCATTGCTTCAGCGGAAGTGCCGAGACGGCAAAGGAATGCATTGATATGAATTTTTACATTTCACTAGGGGGGCCTGTTACATTTAAGAATGCCAAGAAACCTAAGGAAGTAGCGGCTGAGGTTCCTTTGGACCGCCTGCTGATTGAAACGGACTGCCCTTATCTGGCTCCGCATCCATACAGGGGGAAACGGAATGAACCGGCATATGTGAAGTTAGTAGCCGAACAAATTGCTGAGATAAAAGGGGTTGCACCTGAGGAAATAGCAGCTGTGACTACAGAGAATGCAAAGAAATTATTCGGCATAAAATGATAGCACTTTTTGTCGGTTTGTTTCTAAGCGTGTCTGCAGAAAAACTGAATTCAAGAAAGTAATGCAAATCTTCGTCACTTTATGGTATGTCCATGTCGATAAGTCTCCCTTTCCAATTAGATAGAGAGTATGCATAATAGAAATTAACTTTCAAGGCTTTCTATAAATCGGATGGGAGTCCGGCAGGGATTACTATACAATCACCGAGAGGAAGGAGGAGTTTTTCATTTCTTTTAAAAATATGAAAAACTTGATTCCCAAGTCTTTTGGGAAAAAGAGAGTGGCCTTTGGGGCAGGAGCGGCCATAGCCGGTATTGCCGTATTGGGATTGCTGTATTATCAGGGGACAAAACAAACGGTTTCACTCTCGCTGGATGGTGAGAAAAAAGTAGTAAGGACACATGCTGAAACGATTCGTGATATATTAAAAGACTTTGAGATTGACGTGAAGGCTCAGGATTATTTATCGCCATCGGGCAAGAGCAAAGTGGGGGATCACACGAATGTTGTGTGGGAGCCGGCCATGCACATTGGAATCACTGTGGATGGCAAAAAGAAAACGGTATGGACAACGGCTGATACGGTCAGCGGGCTGCTGAAGGAACAAAATCTCGAATTAAAGGAAAAGGATCGGATTTCTCCGGCACCCGACACCAGGCTTCAGGAAAAAATGAGCATTGCAATCGAAAAGGCCTTTCCGCTTACATTGGCAGTTGGCAAAAACGAAAAGCAAGTCTGGTCAACTTCGACTACGGTCGCTGACTTTTTAAGACAACAAGGTGTAACGCTCAATCATTTAGACCGTGTTGAGCCAAAATTAGGAGAAAAAGTTCAAGCCAAGAACAGAGTAAACGTCATACGAGTTGAAAAAGTCACCGATGTAGTGGAAGAACCGGTTAATTATGCAGTCATTACAAAAAAAGATAACAGCCTTCTGAAGGGAAAAGAAAAAGTCATTACTCCCGGGAGCAAGGGGCTTCTTGCCAAGCATTATGAAATTACAAAAGAAAATGGGAAAATCGTGGCAAAAAAACTTCTTTCAAAACAAGTTATCAAGCAAAAGCGTGACAGGGTTACCGCTATTGGAACCCGGCAATACATAGTGCAGGCTTCACGCAAGGCTCAGGAGTCCGGCGGAAAGGAAGTCTATGTTTCCTCGACCGCTTATACGGCAAGCTGCAATGGATGTTCAGGAAGAACAGCAACTGGCATTAATTTGAAAGAAAACCCGGGAGCAAGAGTCATCGCTGTTGACCCGAGTGTCATCCCGCTCGGCTCCAAAGTGTTTGTTGAGGGATATGGATATGCAATTGCAGCGGATAAGGGCTCTGCCATCAAAGGAAACAGGATCGATGTATTCTTTTCTTCACAATCAGACGCCTACCGCTGGGGAGTGAAAAGGGTAAAAGTGCGGATTATCCAGTAGTTAACGTGAAACTTCCGCGTGCGGGGAGGCGGCGGATATGGCTTTCCTTTAATGCGGGATAAACTTTTGCAGGAGATTTTATATCTCCTGCTTTTTTACGTTATAATAATAAAGCAGAATCCAGCTATTGCTTGCTGTATTCGATTCATTATGTTTAGGCGAATATAAAGTGAAGAAGGTTTCATCAATTTGGAGGAACACATGAAAAAAATTAAAGAAATTATCGTGGTGGAAGGAAAAGACGACACCGTAGCCATAAAAAGATCTGTGAATGCCGATACCATCGAGACGAATGGTTCTGCAGTTAATGAGTCTGTAATCGAACAGGTGAGGCTTGCCCAGCAAACGAGGGGTGTCATTATTTTTACGGATCCTGATTTTCCGGGACAGAAAATAAGGAATACGATTACAGATCAGGTTAAAGGATGCAAGCATGCATTTTTAACAAAAAACGAAGCACTTCCTAAGTCAGGAAGAGGTCTCGGTGTGGAGCATGCCTCCCCTGAATCCATCAGAAATGCGCTGAGGGATGCCCAGACTATGGATGAAGAAGCGAAAGAGGAAATTTCAAAGGAGGATCTTGCAGATGCCGGATTGATCGGCGGCGAAGGTTCCAGGCAAAGAAGGGAACGGCTGGGCCAGCTGCTAAAGATCGGTTTTACAAATGGCAAGCAGCTGTATAAGCGCTTAAAAATGTTCCAAATATCGAAAGAAGATTTTATTGAAGCGTTAAAGCAAATCAAGCAGGAGGAAAATCATGCATAAGGATATTGCAACTCCCCTCAGAACCAAAGAGATACTGAAAAAATATGGCTTTTCCTTTAAAAAAAGCCTTGGCCAGAATTTCTTGATCGATACCAATATTTTAAAGAATATCGTCGAACATGCTAATCTGACCGAACAAAGCGGCGCCATTGAAATTGGCCCGGGAATCGGCGCTTTGACAGAACAATTGGCAAAAAGCAGCAAAAAGGTAACGGCATTTGAAATAGATCAGAGGTTATTGCCGATATTGAAGGATACCTTGTCACCTTATAATAATGTAAAAGTAATACATGAGGATGTCTTGAAGGCAGATGTGAAAAAGGTGATAGAAGAAGAGTTTGCAGATACCCCGGATGTAATGGTTGTAGCCAATCTTCCTTACTATGTCACAACTCCGATCATTCTTAAATTGCTGACTGAAAAACTGCCGATCCGGGGCATTGTCGTGATGCTTCAAAAGGAGGTTGCTGATCGGATTGCCGCAAAGCCCGGTACAAAGGAATATGGTTCATTATCCATTGCTATACAGTATTATACAGAGGCGGAAACAGTCATGGTTGTTCCGAAAACTGTTTTTATGCCTCAGCCTAATGTAGATTCAGCTGTCATAAGACTTACGGTAAGAGAGCGGCCGGTTGTAGAGGTAAAAGATGAGGACTTTTTCTTTACGCTGACACGCTCAAGCTTCGCGCAGCGGCGTAAAACCATCTTGAATAACCTTACAAGCCAGCTTCCAGATGGAAAGGCCAAAAAAGATATTATATTAGCTGCACTCGAAAAATCCAATATTGATCCAGCACGAAGGGGAGAAACTCTTTCTATTGAGGAATTTGGAAAATTGAGCGATGAGCTGTTTCCTGATTTTACAGGGAGTGCATTGAGCTGATAATAGCCAGGACCGGAAATTACCGGGTTCCTGGCTATTTTTATAATGATCAGTAACGGCGAAAAAGACTTCGGCTGATGTCCTTGGTGCCGTCGCATTTCACCATTTTCGGCTGGTTGCATAACTTAAGAAAGAACATAATTTTGACAGGGCCATAGGTGATCTTGTTACGGGGTGAGGCCATGAGTATTAAAATTCATGATATTGTAGCCAGGAAGTCATATGAAGGGGATGTCCTTTTCCGTGTTATAGATATCAAAGAGAAAAAAGGAATCAAGGAAGCTGTTTTGTACGGAGAGGATTTCCGGCTTATTGCTGATGCACCATTTTCCGATTTGTTGAAAATCGATGAAAATGAGAGGAACCAGCGCCACAGAAGCGATTTGGAAAAGCAGGATCAATCATTCCGCCTTTTTACGCAGGAGCAGGAGCTGCAAAAACAAAAAAGCGATTATGAAGCAAGCAGCGGCTACAGGTATAGCGGCAACTATTTTCAGATGCCTGGGAGGGTTCTGCATGTAGACGGTGATGCTTCCTATTTGAGAAAATGTCTTGACTTATATGAAAAAATCGGGATTCCTGTGAACGGAGTCTATTGCAATGAAAAGGAAATGCCAGAGAAAATCGGCCAGCTTCTTGATCATTACCGCCCAGATATCCTGGTGATCACAGGCCATGATTCTTACTCGAAAACCAAAGGAAATCCTGAAGATTTGAGTGCATACCGCCATTCCAGGCATTTTGTCCAAACTGTTATGGAGGCAAGAAAAAGGGTATCTCACTTGGATCAGCTTGTTATTTTTGCCGGTGCCTGCCAGTCCCATTTTGAATCACTCATTCGGGCTGGAGCCAATTTCGCAAGCTCTCCATCAAGGGTGAATATTCATGCGCTGGATCCGGTTTATATTGTTGCGAAAATCAGCTACACACCTTTCATGGAGCATATCCGTGTATGGGATGTACTGAGGAATACATTAACAGGCGAAAAAGGGCTCGGCGGCATTGAAACACGCGGAGTTTTAAGAACAGGTATGCCCTATAACCTTACAACTGAAGAATAACCGCTGCATGTATAATACATGCAGCTTGTTTTTGTTTATCTCAAAGCAATCATAAGTTTGAATACATTTCGGGGGTATCGGACAATTTTTGCAGAGCGAGCTGGTTTTTTTGGAAATAAAATAGCTGAAATGGCTGGTTTCATAAAAAGATTACATAATTTTTCAATTGCTGAGGATACTAGTGGGGTACAGAAGAACTGCAAATTTTGAAGGAACATGCGATAAAAAACCATTGACAAACAAATTTAACTACTGCTATAATTTATTATTTTGTTTGACCTTGGTTGGTGTTTGTGATATACTACACTTAGTGAGGTGGACCGAAAATGCCAAAAACTTTAGCTGATATTAAACATGCGCTGGACTCCAATCTTGGAAAAAGGTTGCTATTGAAAGCAAATGGCGGAAGAAGAAAAACTGTAGAACGTTTTGGTACGTTGGCAGAAACTTATCCAGCTGTTTTTGTAATCGAACTCGATCAAGATGAAAATGCATTCGAAAGAGTATCTTACAGCTATGCAGACGTATTAACGGAAACCGTACAACTAACATTTTTGAATAAGCAGCAGGAAATGTAGCTTTGAGTAGGCAGTAAACACAGTTTGCTGCTTTTTAATTTGTCCAAAATTCCTGTCTGTGTTGATTTATAACAAAAAAGGATAAAAGAGCCGGTTATGAAATATCACCCTATGCAGATGCTAACTATGTGTCAGCTGTGAAAGGGGATGTTCATTTTGGGCAGAAATAAAGGGATTATGTCAGAGCATTTTAAAGAAGAACTGGCAAAAGAACTTGGATTTTATGATGTGGTCCAAAAAGAAGGCTGGGGAGGAATACGTGCCCGTGATGCGGGAAATATGGTTAAGCTGGCCATTGAAAAGGCTCAAAGCCAGCTTGCGAATAGAAACTGATGTTTATCAGCCGCGTATTCTGACTTAAAGCAGCACACAATACAGCGCAGAAGGGGAAGCTTACTTAAGCTTCCCCTTCTGCTATACCGGCAAAGCCCCGCACTTAACCCCCGATTAAAACCATGTATGCTCTATATAATTTTCGAAATTCCTCTGCTGCATTGAAATTACCCTTAAAAAACCTTTAGAATGGAAACAAATATGATAAAATAGGACAAGAACTTTCTAGAACGTTAAAAGTAGGTGGTAAATTTGAAGCTTATGGAGAAGGCACCAGCTAAGATAAACTTAGCGCTGGATGTGCTTAATAAGCGGCCGGATGGATACCATGAAGTCGAAATGATTATGACTACGGTTGATCTTGCGGATAGAATTGAATTAAAGGAAATCAGACATAATGAAATTGAAATCCTTTCGCATAACAGGTTTGTTCCGGATGACCAGAGAAATTTGGCATATCAGGCAGCTTTTTTATTAAAAGAACGTTACGGCATTAATAAGGGAGTTTCGATTGCCATAGAAAAAAACATTCCGGTGGCAGCTGGTCTCGCTGGAGGAAGCAGTGATGCAGCGGCCACTTTAAGAGGATTGAATAAGCTATGGAAGCTTGGTTTATCGCTGGATGAATTGGCAGAACTGGGTGCGGAAATCGGTTCGGATGTTTCCTTTTGCGTATACGGCGGAACAGCACTCGCAAAAGGCAGAGGAGAGAAAATCACTCACCTCCCCGTTCCTCCAAAATGCTGGGTGATCCTGGCTAAGCCAACGCTTGGAGTCTCGACGGCAGATGTTTATAAACGCTTGCAGCTATCTAAAATGTCCCACCCGGATGTACCTGGAATGATTTCTGCCATCGAGGAAAATAGTTACGAAAAGGTTTGCACCGGACTGGGCAATGTGCTGGAAAGCGTCACTCTGCCTCTTTACCCGGAAGTGGCTAATATTAAGGATCAGATGAAAACCTTTGGAGCAGATGCCGTGCTTATGAGCGGAAGCGGCCCTACTGTCTTTGGCCTTGCTGAGCATGATTCCCGAATGCAAAGAGTATATAATGGACTGCGCGGCTTTTGTGATCAGGTATATGCGGTCCGCATGCTTGGAGATATAAACATTCTTGAGTAAACACGTACATTAATGCTATAATATTATAAAAATATTCGGAAAAAGGAATGGAGGTGGAAAAAAGTGAAATTTAGGCGCAGTGAGAGACTGGTGGACATGACAAATTACCTTTTGGAACATCCTGGCCAGCTCGTCTCGCTTACATTCTTTGCGGAACGTTATAGTTCTGCTAAATCTTCTATTAGCGAAGATTTAACGATCATCAAGGAAACCTTCGAACAGCGGGGGATCGGATCATTGAATACCGTGCCGGGGGCAGCAGGCGGTGTGAAATATATCGTAAATGTAAACCGCGGGGAAGCGAAAGCTTTCATTGATGAATTGTGCAGGGTCATCGCGAGTCCTGAAAGGCTATTGCCTGGCGGTTATTTATATATGACAGACATACTCGGCGATCCCCAGACTGTCAATACCGTAGGGAGAATAATAGCAGCCGCTTATGCAAAAAAGCGTGTAGATGTCATTATGACTATGGCGACAAAAGGGATACCCCTTGCATATTCCGTTGCCCATTATTTAAATGTCCCGGTTGTAATTGCGAGAAGAGACAATAAAGTGACCGAGGGTTCGACTGTCAGCATTAATTATGTTTCTGGATCTCTAAAAAGAATCCAGACTATGGTGCTTTCAAAAAGGAGTCTTGCGGAAGGCTCAAACGTACTGATCGTAGATGATTTCATGAAGGCTGGCGGAACGGTAAACGGCATGGTTTCGCTGCTTGAAGAGTTTAAAGCTTCATTAGCCGGCATAGCTGTTCTGGTAGAATCAGAAAAAGCGGATGAACGCTTAGTGGATGATTATACTTCCCTCATCAAGCTTTCCGGAGTGAACGAAAAAGATAAGAGTATCAATGTAGCACAAGGAAATTATTTTGCAGCAGAATAAACATGCAATAAGCCAAAAGGAGGAACACTATGAAAATCATTCATACTAATGAGGCCCCGGCCGCAATTGGACCCTATTCACAAGGAATTACAGTAAATAACCTCTTCTTTAGCTCAGGCCAGATTCCCCTTACAGCGGAAGGAACAATGGTGACTGGCGATGTCATGAAGCAGACTCATCAGGTTTTTAAAAATCTGAAAGCCGTTTTAGCTGAAGCAGGCGCTTCTCTCGAAACCGTTGTAAAAGCGACAGTGTTTATTAAAAGCATGGACGACTTTGCCGAGATCAATGAAGTATACGGTACATACTTCTCAGATCATAAACCTGCCCGTTCTTGTGTAGAAGTGGCACGCCTTCCAAAAGATGCATTAGTGGAAATAGAAGTAATCGCGCTCGTTAAGTAATTTAAGACGGGCGTTTTTTTATTTTTGGCTTTTTCATGCAGCAAAAATCAGTTGGACAAATAGTTTATAGAGCTTCGGAGTTATTTATTGGCAGGGGCATAAGTATTTTCTATGCAGGCTATTTGCATAGAAAAATTTTAAAACGCTTTCATATCAATGTTTTAGGCGCAGCGAAAACACGAAATTAAAAAATTCAAGAAATATGCATAGTTTTTTTAAAAAATTTACAATAATTAGAAGGAGTTTAGAAAGCGCTTGTAGAATATGTATTTTAAGTTTCTATCATGAAAAAAGGTGGTGAACAGAATGGAAGTAACTGACGTAAGATTACGCCGCGTAAATACAGATGGGCGCATGAGGGCAATTGCATCAATTACATTGGATAATGAGTTTGTGGTACATGATATCCGTGTAATCGACGGAAATAATGGTTTATTCGTTGCTATGCCGAGTAAACGCACTCCTGATGGAGAATTCCGTGATATTGCACACCCGATTAATTCTTCAACACGCGGTAAAATTCAGGATGCTGTACTTGCTGAATATCATCGTTTAGGAGAAATGGAAGTCGAGTTAGAAGAAGCAGGAGCTGGAGCTTCATAAAAATTTGAAATAAATATGCATCAGGAGCCTACTTCAAAAGTAAGGCTCTTTTTATTGAAAAGGCTCTTTTCTTAAAGATTGTTGTTTTTTAATATGTTCTTTAAAGCCATCTCATTGTTAAGTCAGGTTGATTGGAGCATCCTGAAGCGGAAATCAACCACCTTTGTTACGTAGCAGCAAAGTTTACGAAAACAGCCATTGAAAAAAACAGGCTTTATTCTTATATTTCAATTCCCCCGATTATTTGAAAGTAAACCTTTTTTAACTCCAATTAAAAAAAACCCTCCAAAAAAATTCAGAAACTCTTAATTTGACTCCTTGAAAGGTATATAATTGACAAGATGTGATTTCTTTCACAATTAAGAATGAAAATACCATTGCTATGGACAGCCAGCAAGGAAAGCGGCATGCTTTTTAATTAAGCAGAGAGCAGATGCAGGTTTTCTTATTGACAATAATTTGTACTTTTCTCAGAAATGTTGAAAAGAAGGTTCATTTGAGATAATATTTTTAATGGATAAAAAGGTAAAATTGGAGGCCTGTTATGACGAATCGTTATGCAATAATTTTGGCCGCAGGACAAGGTACCAGAATGAAATCTAAGCTTTACAAGGTTTTGCACCCTGTTTGCGGAAAACCAATGGTACAGCATGTTATAGACCACGTTAATGAACTTAAAATAGAAGATATAGTCACGATTATTGGCCATGGAGCTGAAAAAGTGCAGGATCAACTGGGCAATTTAAGCCAGTATGCCCTTCAAACGGAGCAATTGGGAACTGCCCATGCAGTGATGCAGGCAGAAAATGCGCTTGCCGGCAAAGAAGGAACCACTCTTGTGATTTGCGGGGATACTCCCTTAATTAAATCCGAGACCATGCAGGCATTAATCGACCTGCACGAAAAAAAACAGGCTAAGGCAACCATATTGACAGCTTCAGCCCAAAATCCTGCTGGTTATGGACGGGTCATCCGCAATAGCGATGGAGAAGTTGAAAAAATTGTAGAACACAAAGATGCGAATGAATCCGAGCTTAAGGTAAAGGAAATCAATACTGGAACCTATTGCTTTGATAACATGGCGCTATTTTCTGCCCTTAAAAAAGTTTCGAATGACAATGTGCAGGGCGAGTACTACCTCCCTGATGTTATTGAAATCCTGAAGGCTGAGGGAGAAATTATTACAGCCTATGAAACGGATGATTTTGGCGAAACAATGGGAGTGAACGATAGAGTCGCTTTATCCCAGGCAGAAGCCATCATGCGGAGCAGAATTAACGAAAAGCATATGAGGAATGGAGTAACCATTACAGATCCGGCATCTACCTATATTGAAGCTGACGTAACCATCGAACAGGATACAGTCATTTATCCTGGCACCATGATTATGGGCAGCACCCATATTGGCCGGGAATGCCTGATCGGTCCTCATACAGAAATTAAAGACTGCAAAATTGGCGATCATACCGTACTTCGCCAATCTGTTGCACATGACAGCTCGATTGGGGCAGAAGTGAAGATTGGGCCGTTTGCCCATATCCGTCCTCAATCTGAAATTATGGATGAAGTAAAAATCGGGAATTTTGTTGAAATTAAAAAAGCGGTCTTTGGCACGGGAAGCAAAGCTTCTCATTTAAGTTACATTGGTGATGCTGAAGTTGGAAAAGATGTTAATATCGGCTGCGGATCCATTACTGTAAATTATGACGGAAAAAATAAATTCTTGACTAAAATAGAAGACGGGGTTTTTGTTGGCTGCAATTCCAATCTGGTTGCTCCTGTTACCATTGGAAAAGGAGCATACGTAGCAGCAGGTTCAACCATAACGGAAGATGTTCCAGGCGAGGCTTTATCAATAGCCCGCGCACGCCAGGTGAATAAAGAAGACTACGTAAAAAACCTGAAGTTCAATAAATAACCCAATGGAGGTTCATCATGTCAAACCAGTATTTAGATCCTAACTTAAAAGTCTTTTCTCTAAATTCCAATCATGGATTAGCTCAAGAAATTGCTAAAGCCATCGGTGTTGAGCTTGGAAAATGTTCAGTGACTCATTTCAGTGATGGTGAAGTGCAAATCAATATTGAGGAAAGCATCCGCGGCTGTGACGTGTTTGTTATTCAATCGACAAGCCAGCCTGTCAATGAGCATTTGATGGAATTGCTGATTATGATTGATGCATTAAAGCGTGCTTCCGCTAAAACCATCAATATTGTTATGCCTTATTACGGATATGCGCGCCAGGATCGGAAAGCGCGTGCCAGGGAGCCAATCACTGCCAAGCTTGTTGCTAATCTTTTGGAAACTGCAGGCGCAGACCGTGTCATCACACTGGATCTTCATGCACCTCAAATACAAGGATTCTTTGACATTTTAATCGACCATTTAATGGGTGTGCCGATTCTTGCTGATTATTTCAGAGAAAAGAATTTGCAGGATATCGTAATTGTGTCTCCTGATCATGGCGGAGTTACCCGTGCCCGGAAAATGGCAGACCGCTTAAAAGCGCCGATTGCCATCATTGATAAACGCCGTCCGCGCCCGAATGTTGCAGAGGTAATGAATATTGTCGGAAACATTGAAGGAAAAACGGCCATTTTGATTGATGATATTATTGACACCGCCGGGACTATTACATTAGCAGCGAATGCCCTTATGGAGAACGGGGCAACAGAAGTGTACGCTTGCTGTACTCACCCTGTTCTGTCCGGACCGGCTATCGAACGTATTCAAAACTCAACTATCAAAGAACTTGTAGTAACGAATACAATTTCTCTTCCCGAGGAAAAGAAAATCGATAAGATTGTAGAACTTTCTGTAGCTACTTTAATCGGAGAAGCAATTATCCGTGTCCACGAAGAGCAATCAGTAAGCACATTATTTGATTAAATAAAAAGCGCAGGCGCCTGTTAAGCCGGGAACATAATTCCGGATGCCTGTCAGGTAATGGCAGCCGGGATTACCAGTTTTAAAAAAGACGATGATTATTTTTCATCGTCTTTTTTTATTTGGCCAAAAATGCTCCAGAAGCCGCTCGTCCAGCCGATTTCGGCAGACACACCATCCGCAGCCTTGCTGGAAAATGTTTAGAATCTTTCTTTTTAGGGCAATTTTTAAGTAAGAGAAGCATTAATTTATTTTATTCGGAAAGGCGGAGGATTTATGAGTAACGTATTAGCGGCAAAAGAACGGGAAAATACTAACTTAAAACAATTAAGGGACAGAGGTGACATTCCTGCGGTCGTTTATGGCAATAAAAATGCAAGCACTGCTATTTCTGTAAGCAACGGGGATTTCCAGAGGGTCATTAAGGAAGTCGGCCGCAATGGAATAATTTCTCTGGATGTACAAGGAAGTAAACATGATGTTATGCTGTCTGACTTTCAGAAGGATCCGCTGAAAAATGAAATCTTCCATGCGGATTTCCTGATTGTAAACATGTCAGAGGAGCGTCAGGCACAAGTCCGCATCAACCTGGTTGGCGATTCTAAAGGTGTAAAAGATGGCGGCGTTCTCCAGCAATCCATCCACGAAGTCACTGTAACGGCTAAACCAAATGATATTCCGGAATCGATTGATGTGGATGTTACGAACCTGGAAGTTGGCGATACAGTTTCCATTGCAGATGTGAAAAGCGCAAAAGGAATTACGATTGACCACGATGAGGAAGAAGTCATCGCCTCTGTACTAGCTCCGAGACAGGAAGCGGAAATCAGTACGGGCGAACAGCAGGATGGCGGGACTCCAGAAAACGAAGAAGGCCGTGAAACCTCTCCATCATCTGAGTCTTGATAATGCATGATAGAAGCTAAAACATGGTATAATAGGCGTAACCTATACAGGTTACGCCTTTTGTCAGGTGAGATTAATCAGTACTTCTTGGCATTTTTGGCTTTGGAATATTCCTGCTGCATATATGGCTGGGATTTTTTTAAAATAGAATAGGACTGGAGCCGCTTGCAGGATAAAGTGCAGATGGGTTACGCTTTTTATAAGGTTAAAACAGCGTGAACCGCTTCAAGTATGGAAAGCATTGACGGAGAGTGAAATATGAAGATAATTGCAGGACTGGGCAACCCGGGAAAACAATATGAAAAAACAAGGCATAACATCGGCTTTGAAGCAATAGATGAATTATCAAGAAATTGGTCAATCCCTTTAGATCAGGCTAAGCATAAAGGAATATATGGATCTGGAAGTGTAAATGGAGAAAAGGTCATACTTCTTAAACCCCTTACATATATGAATTTATCTGGAGAATCCATTGGGGCAGTTATGGATTTTTTTAAACTGGAGGTCAATGATCTTGTCGTCCTGTATGATGATTTAGATTTGCCTGCAGGGAAAATCAGGCTGCGGCAAAAAGGAAGTGCAGGGGGACACAATGGAATAAAATCCACCATTGCCCATGTGGGCACCCAGGAGTTCAACCGAATCCGGATTGGTATTGGCAGGCCGGAAGGAAGAATACCTGTTACGGATTATGTCCTCGGCAGATTTACAAAGGAAGAGTGGCCAGTCATGAGCGAAGCAGTCGATAAAAGTGTGAATGCTTGTGAAGAATGGCTAAAAAAGCCGTTTCTTCAGGTAATGAATGAATTTAACTGATTGAAAAACCCTCCAATCGGAAGGTATCCGCAGCCATATGAATAAATCCCCCTTTTTTTGGTGAATACTAAACCATAAAAAGAGAGTAGGGGGTTAGCGATATGGCTCTCCATTATAATTGCAGACATTGCGGAATGAAGCTTGGAAGCATACACCAGCCGGTTTTGGATATAGAACAATTAGGTTTTGATAAACTTAATGATGAAGAACGCCAGGAAATGATTGTTTATGATTCTTCAGGAGATATATATGTTAAATCCATATGTGCAGATTGCCAGGAATCACTGCAAAAAAATCCTGGATTGCATCAAAATGATTATATTATTCATTAATGGAAATCAGCTTTGGGACAAATCCAAAGCATTTTTCCGTTTGCTTCAATTAGTTAAAGGCTCTTTTCATAAAGCTCTTTGCTTATAGTTTGTTGTTTTTTAATATGTTCTGTGGGTGATCCCGTTGTTAAACCGGGTTGATTGGAGTGTAAGGTGCGAAATCAGCCTCATTGTCCCATGGTAGCAAGTTTATGAAAATAGCCTAAGTTAATGACGCGTCCAGGCTGGATTCGTTTATTTCCTTTATGTGGTTTTGAAAAATGCCATTGGTATATACGCGTTAAAACTATAGAACGTACCTGGGAGCAATCCTTTGGACATATCATTTTATTTATTGAGAGGGGAGGGGCAGAGTGTGAAAGGATTGCAAAATCTGTTTTCCAAACACGAGGATGTCCGCTCATTAATAACGGGAATAGATGAGGGGTTAAGGGAGCAATTGGTTTCTGGATTATCTGGTTCTTCCAGGTCGGTGCTGATCGCTTCAGTTTATGCTGAAACAAAAAAATCTATCCTGGTGGTCACACATAACCTTCTGCAGGCACAGAAGCTTCAAGAGGATTTGTCCGGCTTCATTTCTGAGGAAGAATTATTTATATATCCGGCAAATGAGCTGATTGCTGCAGAACTTAGCGTTTCAAGTCCGGAGTTGAGAGCGCAGCGTGTAGAAGCACTGAACCATTGGACACATGGCAAAAAAGGAGTCATTATCGTACCGATTCCGGGATTAAGGAAGCTTCTTCCTCCGAAGGAGCTTTGGAAAAGGTATCAGCTCGATCTTAAGGTTGGCGAAGATATTGAAGTGGAGAACACCCTCCAGACTTTTGTTCATATGGGCTATTCAAGGGCGGAAATGGTTTCGTCTCCGGGCGAATTCAGCATCAGGGGCGGTATCATTGATATTTACCCGATTACTGAAAATAATCCTGTCAGGATAGAATTGTTTGATACCGAAATAGATTCCATACGGACCTTTTCACTCGAAGACCAGCGATCCATTGAGAGGCATCCAGCGGTTTCCATTGGTCCTGTTACTGAAACGCTATTAGAGCCCGCACATATTGACTCCATTATTGAAAAGCTAGAAAGCGGCTTAAGCAAAAGCCTGAAAAAAATAAAAAATGAAAAGACAAAGGAACAGCTGGTACAGAACATCGGGTATGAGTTAGAACAATTAAAAACTGGAAATCTGACGGATCAGATTTCAAAATACCTGAGCCTCGGCTATGAAAAACCAGCTAGTTTGATAGATTATATGCCCAGCGACGGCATTGTGTTTCTTGATGAAATCAGCCGTATTCAGGAAATAAGCGATTCCCTGGAAAAAGAAGAGGCAGAATGGTACACAAATCTGCTTGCAGAAGGCCAAATCATCCATGATGTCAAACTGGCCCACCGCTTGCCGGAGCTTATAGCAGGTTCTGACCGGCCGTTTATTTATTTATCCCTTTTCTTGCGCCATGTGCCACATACGAATCCCCAGAATATTATTAATTTCACCTGTAAGCAGATGCAAAATTTTCATGGCCAAATGAATGTGTTTAAAGCTGAAACCGACCGCTGGAAAAAAGGGAAATTTGCAGTGATTATTTTAGGCCCTGATGAAGAGCGGGTCAAGAAACTGCACAGGGTACTAGAAGACTACGAGATTGAAGCAGCCGAGTTCAAAAGAGGCAGCGAAATCCTTCCGGGGAAGGTGCAGATCGTCCAGGGAAGCCTGAATTCAGGTTTTGAACTGCCTATGCAAAAATACGCAGTCATAACAGAGCAGGAACTTTTTAATACAAAAGTGAAGAAAACGGCAAGAAGGCAAAAACTTACCAATGCCGAAAGAATAAAAAGTTATTCAGAATTAAAGACTGGCGATTATGTTGTTCACGTTAACCATGGAATCGGAAAATATCTCGGTATTGAGACTTTGAGCATAAATGGGGTTCATAAGGATTATCTCCATATTCGATACCAGGCTAACGATAAGCTTTATGTGCCTGTTGACCAAATAGATTTAGTGCAGAAATATGTCGGCTCCGAAGGGAAAGAACCCAAGCTTTATAAACTTGGCGGTTCGGACTGGAAAAGGGTTAAAAGCAAGGTGCAGTCTTCCGTTGAGGATATTGCCGATGATTTAATCAAGCTTTATGCAGAGCGGGAAGCTGCAAAGGGCTATGCGTTTTCACCTGATGGAGATTTGCAGAGGGAGTTTGAGACTGCTTTTCCATATAACGAAACAGAGGACCAGCTCAGGTCCATACTTGAAATCAAGAAAGACATGGAGCGTGAACGGCCAATGGACCGCCTGCTTTGCGGAGATGTCGGTTACGGAAAAACGGAGGTTGCCATCCGGGCTGCATTTAAGGCCATTATGGACGGAAAACAAGTCGCATTTTTAGTTCCGACAACCATTCTCGCACAGCAGCATTTTGAAACCCTTCAGGAAAGGTTTCAGGATTACCCGATTACCATTGGATTGATGAGCCGTTTCCGCTCTAAAAAGCAGCAGACTGAAACCACGAAGGGATTAAAGGCGGGGACTGTTGACATAGTAGTCGGCACACATCGCCTGCTTTCGAAGGATGTGCAGTACCGGGAGCTTGGTCTTTTGATCATTGATGAGGAGCAGCGCTTTGGTGTAACACATAAAGAGAAAATCAAAAAACTGAAAACAAACGTGGATGTGCTGACCTTAACAGCCACCCCAATTCCAAGAACCCTGCATATGTCCATGCTTGGCGTCAGGGACTTATCTGTCATTGAGACTCCGCCGGAGAACCGGTTCCCGATACAGACTTATGTCATGGAGTATAACGGTGGCCTGGTAAGAGAGGCGATAGAAAGGGAATTGGCGCGGGATGGGCAGGTTTACTTCCTTTACAACAGGGTAGAAGATATAGCAAGAAAAGCAGAAGAAATTTCCATGCTGGTGCCGGAAGCACGTGTAGCCTTTGCTCACGGGCAAATGACTGAACAGGAACTTGAATCGGTGATGGTTGGATTTCTCGATGGGGAATATGACGTGCTGGTAAGCACCACGATTATAGAAACCGGTGTGGATATTCCGAATGTTAACACCCTCATTGTTCATGATGCTGATAGAATGGGCCTTTCACAGCTTTATCAGCTGCGCGGCCGTGTAGGACGCTCAAACCGGGTAGCTTATGCTTTCTTTACCTATCGCAAGGACAAGGTATTGACAGAGGTTGCAGAAAAAAGGCTTCAATCCATCAAGGAATTCACTGAATTGGGTTCTGGTTTCAAGATTGCCATGCGGGACCTTTCCATTAGAGGAGCAGGCAACCTGCTTGGAGCAGAACAGCATGGGTTCATCGATTCTGTAGGTTTTGACTTGTATTCTCAGATGCTAAAAGAAGCTGTAGAAGCAAAACAGAATGATAAGCCGGCTGAGGAACGGGCTTCTATCGAAATCGACATTGAAATTGATGCTTATATTCCGGATTCATACATTTCTGATGGACATCAGAAGATTGAGATGTATAAAAGGTTCAGAGGAATTACTTCCATAGAGGAATTCCAGGAGCTTCAAGAGGAAATGCTGGATCGTTTTGGTGAATACCCTGATGAGGTAGCCTATTTATTTTTAATTGCAGAGATAAAGGTGTATGCTTTACAGGCGGGTATTGAAAGCATTAAACAATCCAAGCAGGATGTCACTATTTTAATTTCACAAAAAGAAAGCAGCAATATAGATGGTCAGAAGGTATTTCAGTTAAGTTCGAAATTTGGCCGCATGGTAGGTCTTGGAATGGATGGAAGCCGGATGAAATTAGTCCTTCATACCAAAGGCACTGTACAGGATAAGTGGCTGAATGTATTATTTGAGACTGTAAAAGGTTTGCAGCATGTCAGAAAAGCAGATCAAACAGTAAAAAAATAACAGTGCCTGCTGTTATTTAAAGATATGATGGTATTCTATTCAGAGAAAATATTTTAAAATAAAGAAAATTTTTTTCAAAGTGCATAGAACTTTCCATTAGAAAAATACTAAGTTTCACAGAGGTAATGATTCCTGCCAATTAAGGAAAGGTCATTATCAGAAATCAATTAAACGAAAGCGAGGCAACACAACATGAAAGCAACTGGTATAGTTCGCCGAATTGATGATCTAGGAAGAGTTGTAATCCCGAAAGAAATTCGCAGAACCCTTCGCATCAGAGAAGGAGATCCGCTTGAGATCTTTGTGGACAGAGATGGCGAAGTTATTTTAAAGAAATATTCTCCTATCAGTGAGCTTGGAGATTTTGCGAGAGAATATGCAGAAGCGCTTTTTGATAGCCTGGGCAATCCTATCTTGATCTGTGACCGTGATACATATATAGCGGTTGCGGGCGGTTCAAAGAAGGATTATTTAAACAAAAGCGTCAGTGAACTAGTGGAAAAAACAATGGATGAGCGCAATTCAATTCTTGTCACTGAAAAAGGCCAGATTACATTAGCGGATTCCAATGAAGAAGATGTACAGTCTTATACCATTGCTCCTATTGTTGCGAATGGAGATCCAATTGGTGCAGTTGTCATCTACTCTAAAGATAGCACAGTCGGAGAAGTTGAACATAAAGCTGTGGAAACGGCCGCAAGCTTCCTTGCCCGTCAAATGGAGCAATAATACAGACGACAATCTTATATATACCCCTTCTAAGGACAGCCTTTGGCTGTTCTTTTTTTGGAGCAATCATAGTGGCATCTTGACTGCCTGGGGAAAACCCTATCGCCCTTGAAAGAAGAGATCCCAACGAGGGGGGGCACGGGTACACAGCAGCTTTTCTAATTATGTTATAATACTACCACATATGTTGGAAGTGGGGTTCTGGGATGGCTGGTCAGCCTTTGGGTGCATCTAAGAGTTTTTTTCATGGAGCTTTAATTTTAAGCGTAGCTGCCCTTTTTATTAAAGTTTTAAGTGCGGCATATCGTATTCCTTATCAGAATATTGCCGGTGATATAGGGTTTTACATATTTCAGCAGGTGTATCCCTTTTATGGGATTGCAATAGCGTTGTCAACATTGGGATTTCCTGTCGTGATATCTAAATTAATTGCGGAATCTCAAAGCTCTGGACAGTATTTTTCTGCAAAAGAGATTGTTCAGACATCTTTTGCTGTAATCGGGCTGATTGGAGTATCGATTTTTATCGGGCTTTATTTCGGTTCAGACTGGATAGCGGATTCTATGAATGATCATAGGCTTGCGGGGCTTTTAAGAATGACAGCCTTCTACTTTTTGCTTATGCCTTTTTTGTCGGTTTTTAGAGGGTTTTATCAAGGGCGCCATGATATGATTCCCACTGCCGTTTCTCAGGTCCTGGAACAAATAATAAGAGTGGCAGGCATTCTGATCCTGTCTTTTATTCTCATTCACCAGGGAAAATCCTTATATGCAGCAGGAACAGGGGCAGTGTTCGCTTCGATTCTTGGCGGATTTGTCAGTCTTTTAATACTTGCAGGCTTTGTATTTTTCCGCAGTGATTGGGCTGATTTTCAGGGAGGAAGAGCTGCAAAGGGCTATTTTTTAAAAATCACAAAAGCTCTCCTGTTTGAGGGGTTTTCTTTTTGTCTGACAAGTCTCATTCTTGTTCTCGTACAGCTCGTTGATTCGCTTCACCTTTATTCCTTGTTGAAGGAATCTGGAATGGGGCAAATGGAGGCGAAAGAGTGGAAAGGGGTTTATGACCGGGGGCAGCCTCTCATTCAGCTGGGCACTGTTATCTCGAATTCGATTTCACTTTCTATGGTTCCCCTCATTTCCCGCTGTGTGAAAATGGGAAACAAAAAAGAATTGTATAATAAAATTAATCTTTCTCTCAGGTCGGCTGTTACAATTGGGGCAGCTGCATCGGCGGGTCTGATTTTCATAATAAAGCCGGCCAATTATATGCTGTTTACCGACACAAGAGGAACAGCCGCTTTAGGAATACTGGCTTTTTCAATCTTGTTTACTTCATTGATAATGGCAGAAGCTTCAGTATTGCAAAGTCTTGGGCGCACTGGGGCGACCGTATGGATTGTGTTTGCCGGTATCGCCTTTAAATGGCTGTTCAATCTGCTTTTGGTAAAGAGTTATGGAATTACCGGTGCAGCTCTTGCTTCCGTAGCTGCCTTTGCATTCATGTCACTTTTATTTTATGCTGTTTTAAAAGTAGAGCTTAAAAGCACGCTATTGGAGAAAAGGCATCTTTTTATTGTGTTGACAGGTCTGGCAGTTATGGCAGCAAGCTTAATGGCTGTAAATGGATTATTTCATCTGTTTTTTCAAGGCCAGCAGGTCAGCCGTGTTCTCGCAGCGTGCCAGTCGCTTGCGGGCGCCGGGATAGGAGGGGCTGTATTCATAGCCTATATCCTGCGCGCAAAACTGTTCAATAAAGAAGAACTGGGAATTCTGCCGATGGGTGATAAGCTTGCCAAGGTGATGCAGGATCATCATGAAAACTGAAATAAGGAGTACGTCTTTATGATAAATGAAATAGTAATAATCGGATTGGGCGCGGGGGATCTTGATCAGCTTCCTTTAGGAGTTTATAAATTACTGAAGAAGTCTTCAATGTGCTATGTCAGGACGATTGAGCATCCTGTTATCAGGGAACTGCAATCTGAAGGGATGGCATTTGAAAGCTTTGATGCTGTATATGAAAAGCACGATGGGTTCAGCGAGGTTTACGAGGAAATATCAGACATACTGCTGGATAAAGCAAAAAATGAACCGGTATTATATGCGGTTCCCGGCCATCCGATGGTCGCTGAAAAGACGGTGCAGCTCCTTTTGGAAAAGGGAGAAGAAAAAGGCATCAAGATTACAGTTTCCGGAGGCCAGAGTTTTCTGGATGCCCTTTTCCAGTCTGTTAAAATTGATCCGATTGAAGGGTTCCAGCTGCTGGATGGAACGGCATTAAAAGTGGAACAAATCCATATCGGGCAGCATATGATCATTGGCCAGGTATATGATGCATATGTCGCTTCTGATGTGAAATTGACTCTGATGGAAAAATTGCCGGATGATCATGAGGTTTTTATCGTTACGGCCGCGGGAAGTAAAGAAGAATCAGTCAGGAAGACTGTTTTGTATGAACTGGACCGGCATCTGGAGTTAAACAACCTGACAAGTGTATATGTACCTCCAGTGAAGGAAGAAGAGAAGAAATTCCGTGAGTTTTCAAAGCTAAAGCAAATCATTGCAAGGCTCAGAGGCCCCGGCGGATGTCCATGGGATCAAAAACAAACCCATGAAAGCCTGAAAACCTACCTGATAGAAGAAGTTTATGAGCTCATTGACGCCATTGACTCGGATGATGTCGAAGCAATGATAGGCGAACTTGGCGATGTACTGCTTCAGGTCATGCTTCATGCGCAGATTGGCGAAGATGAAGGCATGTTTTCTATCGAAGACGTGATTGAAGAGGTGATCTCAAAAATGGTCCGCCGCCATCCGCATGTATTTGGGGATGTGAAAGTCAATGGAGTCGAAGATGTCCTGGCAAATTGGCAGGATATAAAGGAAGCTGAAAAAGAAAGTGCACCGAAAACTAATTCCCTGCTTGATGACATAGGAAAAGCACTGCCGAACTTAATCAGAGCAAATGAATACCAGCGCAGGGCTGCTAATGCCGGATTTGATTGGGATCAGGTTTCTGAAGCATGGGACAAGGTTAAAGAAGAAGTACAGGAAGTAGAAGCCGAACTGTATGTTGCTAATAACAGGGAGCGTATAAAAGACGAACTTGGCGACCTCTTCTTTGCATTGGTAAACGTTACGAGGTTTTATGGTATTCAGGCAGAAGAAGCGGTGCATGCAGCAAATCAGAAATTCTACCGCAGATTTTCATATATAGAAGAGTGTGTGGCGCGTGATAATAAGCAATTCGCCGATTACTCTCTTGCCGAGCTGGACAGGTACTGGGATGAAGCAAAATCAAAAGGACTATAAAAGGAGCGAGGAAAGATGTCGATGAGATTGGATAAATTTCTAAAGGTTTCAAGATTGATAAAGCGCCGTACACTGGCAAAAGAAGTAGCAGATAAAGGGAGAATATCCATCAATGGGCTGCAGGCAAAAGCCAGCTCCAATGTAAAAACGGGCGATGAGCTTGCAGTGCAATTTGGCCAAAAGCGTGTAACGGTCCGGATTGAAAAAATTCAGGAAACTACCCGCAAAGAAGATGCGGCGGATATGTATACTGTAATAAAAGAAGAAAACCTCTCCCAGGATTGAATCATGGCTGATGAGGCTTGTTCTAATTTCCTGCAGGTGCACATATATATGAACAAACTGTGCTAATGTGGGGGATGAAAATGAGCCAATATTTAGATCCAGCCCAAAACAGCTCCAAAGGAAACATACCAGAACATGATGTAGTTATGAGAGGCCGCCGCTTACTGGAGATTACTGGTGTAAAACATGTGGAAAGTTTCGATAATGAGGAATTTTTGCTGGAGACTTCCATGGGTTTTCTGTCAATAAGGGGCCAAAACCTGCAGATGAAAAACCTGGACGTGGATAAAGGAATTGTATCAATAAAGGGAAAGATCTTTGATTTGATTTATTTAGATGAGCAATCAGGGGAGAAAGCTAAAGGATTCTTTGGCAAACTGTTCAAATGACACTTTCCACCCAATTCTATACACTGATTGCAATGATTGGAATGGGCAGCTGCTTTGGGGCTGCCCTGGATACTTACAATCTCTTTCTGAAAAGGTCCAAGCGACAGGGATGGATAATCTTCATCAATGATTTTCTTTTCTGGATTGTTCAGGCTCTAATCATATTTTATGTTCTTTTTACTGTTAATGAGGGTGAGCTTAGGCTATATTTATTTTTAGCACTTTTGTGCGGGTTTGCTGCATACCAAAGTCTATTTAAGGGTATGTACATGAGGGGTCTCAAAGCTTTCATTTTTGCAGTGGTTTCAGTGGCGCGGTTCGCGGGGAAATCCTTTAAGGCACTTATAATCTCGCCGATTACATGGATTTTATCCAGCATTCTGTTTTTGATCCTTGCAATTGGAAAAGCTGTCTATTTACTTTTAAAAGGGCTTTGCAAAAGTGTATTATTCATTTTGCTTATAATATTCAAGCCGTTTTTATGGATATTGAAAGGATTATGGAATATTTTGCCGAAATTTGTTACAAATAACGTCGGGAAGTCTTATAATATAGTTACAGGATTATCTGACAGGACAAAGAAGTTTATAATTAGGACCTTACATCGATGGAGAAATAAAAAGGAATAAGGAGTGGTAATAAAAATGGGAAGCCTCAGGAAAAAGAAAGTGGCTAAGTTAGAAACCCCGTATGTCTTCCAACAAGAAAAGAACGTTCAAACTGTGGAGAGAAAGCGAAAAGGATTGATTCGCCGGCTCACTTTTTATGCAGTTTGTGCAGCCATCCTTTCGGTCCTGGCAATCACTACACTCCTGACCCAAGCTGCAGCATTAGATAAGAAGGAACAGGAAAAAGCGGTGGTCCATAAAAAGCTTACGGCTCTCAAAAGCCGGGAATCTGATCTTCGTGAAGAGATTGTAAAACTGAATGATGATGATTATATTGCCAAATTGGCAAGACGTGATTACTTCCTATCTGATAAAGGGGAAATCATTTTTAATCTTCCGAAGAAAAAAAATCAGGACAGTGACTAATATTGACACTGTTTTTTTCTGTTCGCTATAATATAAGGTATATTGATTTTTTACTTTTCTAAGGAGGAGCATTTTTTTTATGTCAATCGAAGTAGGCAGCAAGTTACAAGGTAAAGTAACAGGCATTACTAATTTTGGAGCGTTTGTGGAATTACCTGGAGGAACTACTGGGCTTGTTCATATCAGCGAAGTGGCCGATAACTATGTGAAAGATATCAATGATCACCTTAAGGTCGGCGATCAAGTCGAAGTTAAGGTCATTAATGTTGATAAAGACGGAAAAATAGGACTTTCCATAAAAAAAGCCAAAGATAAGCCAGAAGGTCAATCTTCCTATAATCCGCGCCCCCGCCAAGGCAGAGGGAATGACAATCGTTCCAAAGACTTCCGTTCAAAAGGAAGTTTTGTGCCTAAAGAAAACTTTGAACAAAAAATGGCTCGTTTCTTAAAAGATAGTGAAGACCGTTTATCTTCCCTCAAACGCAGCACCGAAACCAAGCGGGGAGGAAGAGGAGGAAGACGGAGCTGAACTGCTGCTGAAAATATGATTATGGCAATTTTCCCTGCGAATAATTTACCTATAGATAGAGACATACTCCTGGGCCTGTCTTCTTTACTGGATCCAAAAAGAAATCCCCGCTGTAAGGCAGCGGGGATTTCTTTTTCATATTTTAAGGATGACCCATACGGGATTCGAACCCGTGTTACCGCCGTGAAAGGGCGGTGTCTTAACCGCTTGACCAATGGGCCGCAATGAGGATAGCGGCAGAGGGGATCGAACCCCCGACCTCACGGGTATGAACCGTACGCTCTAGCCAGCTGAGCTACGCCGCCATAATATTATCAAAAGCACAAGTTATATCTTACCGTCCTTAAGGCTAAATGTCAATAAAAAAATATAATTTGTCGGTATTTTATAGTTTTCAATTTATTCCTGGTTTTTTGTGCAAAAATCAGATAAAAAGATTGGTTTTAAGCAGAAATCTGGGAACGGGTGTTTTGAAATCAGCTCATTCCTTTCAGAATGATGTATAGATATGAATCATCTGGGAGAATCACGTCGAACATTTCTTTTTTGCGGACTCAGAATTGTGACAAAAAATTAAAAACCATTTACTTATAATGAAACACAATAAAAGAAATGGGGAGTGTTACAAATGGAAAAGATTGAACGGAATATGATAGAGCCGATTGCTGATGTAAATATACACGAAGCAAAGGCGGGGGCCATCAATTGGATCCATAAACTGCAGGCGAAGAGTGAAGACTTTTTTCTGAAAAAAGGCATATCTTTGGCTATAATAGGTTTTTTGCTGGGACGGGCCCTTATTCTTTCAGAGCTTTCTCCATTTGGCCTTCCATTTTTTGCAGCCGTTTTTTTAATGCGGCGTGACCGTGCTCCGCTTGCTTTAATTGGATTACTGGCAGGTGCTGCTACGGTCGGCATATCAAATAGCATAAAATTAGTAGTATCGTCCTTTTTGCTGATGTTTATGATCAAAATGAAAAATCCGGGAACGGAAGGACAATTTAAAACAACGTCCATATATGTTTTCATTTCCCTTTCGCTCGTTAACATAGCAGAGCAGTATATCATACACCGCAGCATTCAATTGTATGATGGGCTGATGATAGGTGTAGAAGCCGGACTTGCCATGATTTTGACTCTTATCTTTATACAGTCCATCCCCTTACTGGCAGTAAGAAAAAAAACCCAATCATTTAAAACGGAAGAAATTGTCTGCATCATAATCCTGCTTGCCTCCGTAATGACAGGTACAATCGGATGGAAAATTCATGGTTTATCTGTTGAACACGTTTTGTCCAGGTACCTTGTCCTCCTCTTCGGCATGGCAGGGGGCGCAGCCATCGGCTCAACAGTGGGTGTAGTGACAGGGCTGATCTTCAGTCTTGCAAGTGTAGCAAGTCTGTATCAGATGAGCCTGCTTGCATTTTCCGGCCTTCTTGGCGGCCTGCTGAAGGATGGCAAAAGAATAGGTGTTTCATTCGGCCTGCTGATTGCCACTCTCCTGATTGGCTTATATGGAGAAGGGACAAATAATGTCACTGTTACATTATATGAATCTGTTATCGCAGTTCTGTTGTTCACACTGACTCCCTATGCGATTATTGCAGGCATCGCAAGGCATATTCCAGGAACAGCAGAGCATTCCACAGAACAGCAGCAGTATGCAAGGAAGGTGAGGGATGTAACCGCTCAGCGGGTTGCCCAATTTTCTAATGTTTTTGAGGCGCTATCCAATAGCTTCACCCAAATGGATGAAAGGGGCCGTCATGAAGAAGATGAAAAGGAACTGGATTACTTCCTGAGTAACGTAACGGAAAAAACGTGCCAGCTATGCTTCAAAAAAGATCAATGCTGGACAAAGAATTTTGATGCCACCTATGAAGGAATGCAGGATATCATGCTGCAATTAAGCGAAAACCAAGGCCAGCTCTCACAGAATACAGCAAGGGAATGGGGGAAATACTGCAGCAAAAGCCCCCAGGTTATTGCCGCTATTTCGCAAGAACTGATGTATTACCAGGCAAACCAGAAATTAAAGAAGCAGGTGCATGAAAGCAGGAAACTGGTTGCTGACCAGCTCCGGGGTGTATCTGCCGTTATGGATGATTTTGCAAAAGAAATTCAAAGGGAGCGCCAGAACCATCATCAGCAGGAAGAACTGATCATGGAGGCTATACAGGATTTTGGCCTTCATGTAGGAAATATTGAAATTTATAGTCTTGAACAGGGAAATGTTGATATAGAAATGAATATCCCCTACTGCCAGGGACGCGGGGAAGCTGAAAAATTGATTGCTCCCATGCTATCGGACATCCTAGGCGAGACAATTGTTGTCCACACGGAAGAATGTTCTGAATATCCTGATGGACAATGTGAGGTGACCTTCCGTTCAGCCAAGAAATTTACGGTGGAAACAGGGGTCGCACATGCCGCTAAAGGCGGAGGGCTGGTATCCGGTGACAGCTTCACAACAATGGAAATCGGCTGCGGAAAATATGCGATTGCCATAAGTGATGGGATGGGGAACGGTGAGCGTGCACACTTTGAAAGCAGGGAAACCCTCAAACTGCTCCAAAAATTCCTGGTATCTGGAATTGAAGAGAAAATCGCCATAAAATCGGTCAATTCTGTATTATCACTGCGCACAACAGATGAAATTTTTTCTACATTAGATTTGGCGATGATTGACCTGCAGGATGCCAAAGCCAGGTTCTTAAAAATTTGTTCCATTCCCAGCTATATTAAAAGAGGTGATAAGTTAATTAAGGTAGAGTCCAGCAATTTGCCGATGGGCATTATACAAGATTTGGATGTGGATGTGGTGACGGAAGAACTGAAAGCAGGAGATATCCTGATCATGATGAGTGACGGTGTTTTTGAAGGACCTAATTTAGTGGAAAACTTCGAGTTCTGGATGAAGAGGAAAATCAAGGAGCTTCAAACAGATGATCCTCAGGAGATATCTGATTTGATTTTGGAGGAAGTGATTCGGGCAAAGGGAATGATTGATGACGATATGACGATTGTAACAGCAAAAATTAAGCATAACACACCAAAGTGGGCTACGATTCCGGTTCAGCCCCGCAGAAAAAAAGCACAGTAAAATAAAGGTGCCTCCCTTAAGGGTGTTTATATAGAAGTATAAATTCTCTCTTTTTCGTCGAAGATGGTAACACATTTGGATAGGAAGGGAGAATCATATGGAACTAGGAACTTTACGCCAGATATTGCTTATTACCGATGGATGTTCGAACCAGGGACAAGACCCCGCTGCCATGGCTGCTCTTGCACGCGAGCAGGGGATTACTGTAAATGTTATAGGAGTCATGGAGAACGATACGATTAATGAGCAGGGCTTGCAGGAAATAGAAGCTATAGCTTCTTCCGGAGGCGGGGTCAGTCAAATCGTCTACGCACAGCAGCTTTCCCAAACCGTGCAAATGGTTACCCGAAAGGCAATGACTCAAACCATTCAGGGAGTAGTAAATAAAGAACTTCAGCAAATCTTAGGGAAGTCGAGCACGATGGAGGATCTTTCTCCGGACAAGCGCGGCGAAGTGATGGAAGTAGTCGATGAGTTAGGAGAAACGAGCAAGCTGGATGTGCTGATTCTTGTCGATACAAGCGCAAGTATGAAGCACAAGCTACCGACCGTAAAAGATGCGCTTCTGGATCTATCCCTCAGCATGAATGCCCGTATGGGTGATAATCGGTTTTCGGTTTTCGTATTTCCCGGGAAAAGGAAAGATGTCGAAAAATTGCTGGATTGGACTCCGAAATTAGAAGTTCTGACTAAAATATTCCCTAAGCTTACAACTGGAGGGATAACACCAACAGGACCAGCCATTGCGGAGGCGCTGGATTACTTTAATAAAAAACGTTCATTAAGGGGTTTGTTATCACATGATGATGAACAATACTTTGAGGAATCAATGTAATATACCGCCCGGGAGCATTATCACTGGAAAATGGAATAAAAACCAATACAAGGTGATAAGGGAGTTAGGGAATGGGGCTAATGGAATTGTTTATCTGGCTGAAAACAATAAAACCTTATTTGCTTTAAAGATAAGTGATAACGGTGCATCCATTATTTCAGAGATGAATATTCTCAAAGAGTTTTCCAAGGCCCAGGGCTCTGCTCTAGGGCCTTCCTTCGTGGAGGCAGATGATTGGATGAAGAACGGAAAGCCGATTTCTTTTTATGTTATGGAGTATATTAAGGGGGAGGGATTTCTGGAATTCATCCAAAAGAAAGGCCCGTCATGGACCGGCATTCTCATGCTGCAGCTTCTTGCAAGTTTAGAATCCTTACATAAACAAGGCTGGGTGTTTGGCGACTTGAAACCAGAAAATCTGATTGTAGCTTCTCCTTCAAGCAAAGTACGCTGTGTGGATGTGGGAGGAACAACAAAACAAGGGAGATCGATCAAAGAATTTACCGAGTTTTTTGACCGCGGGTATTGGGGGCTGGGGTCGAGGAAAGCAGATCCCAAATATGATTTGTTCGCTGTGGCCATGATTATCATCAATTCGGCATATCCTGCACGTTTTTCAAGAAATGGAGAAGGGTATAAACAGCTAAGCGAGGCCATCATGCAAAAAAAAGAATTGCGCCCACTCAAATCAATTCTAGAAGATGCTTTGCACGGCAGGTTTTCTGCTGCTTCAGAAATGAGGGACCGTCTAATCGGAATTCTTAGCCAAAGGGAAAAAACTGCAGGCACAGCAATAAAGAAACAAGTGAATTCACCCGGGAAACCGCCTGCATCCTCCAGGACGAAAAGAAAACGGGCAGCTAACAAAAAAGGGAAAGGCGGATTTGTTGAAACATGCCTGCTGGTTGCTGTTGTCTCACTGTTATATGTTCTTTATATTTACGAACAATTCTTATGATATAGTTAAAAGATGTTTTCACAGTTAATATTTATTTATTTTGAAACCATTTTGCTTTTTACTCGTATTATAAGGACCAGCCCATATTGAACGATATATGGGGTCTGAAAAGGAAGATCATTATGTTTGAGAAAAAAATCCTCGGGGCTATCAGCAAGCATCGCCTGATTCCCGAAAAATCGAAACTGCTGGTTGGCATCTCCGGAGGGCCGGATTCATTGGTTCTGCTTCACTTTTTAAAATCTGTCAGAGAACTGCTGGAAATTGAATTAACAGCAGCTCATATTGACCATATGATTAGAGGTGAAGAATCCTATCAGGATTATCTCTTTGTTAAGAGAATATGCAAAGCATGGAACATTCCGTTTGAGGGTAAAAGGATCAATGTCCCCGTGCGTATGCAAAAAACAGGAGAAAGCACTGAATTGGCAGCAAGAACTGCACGGTATGCTTTTTTTGATGAAGTAATTAGAAGGAATGAGCTGGACCTTTTGGTTCTAGGGCATCACGCCGATGACCAGATTGAAACCATGCTGATGAGAATGGCTAGGGGAGCCACAGGCAAGGCCAGGGGAGGCATACCTGTCATAAGGGCATTTGGAAAAGCAAAGCTTGTCAGGCCATTCCTTGCGGTTTCCAAGGAAGAAATTATGCAATATGCAAGGAGGCATGAGCTCGAGCCAAGAATCGATCCGAGCAACGAACAGGACATTTATACAAGAAATCGTTTCAGGCACTCGATGCTGCCCTTTTTGAAGAAAGAAAACCCAAAAGTCCATGAGCATTTCCAGCGGCTCAGTGAAGAAATATATGATGATGAACAGTTTCTTTTGGATATGGCCAGGGATAAATTGGACACGATACTGCTGGAACAAAATCAGGACTTTTCATCAGTTGATATAAGGCAGTTCTTCACAGTGCCTAAGCCTTTACAAAGAAGGATGATTCAACTAATATTAAACTATCTTTATATAGAGAGACCTTCATCGCTTTCAGCATTACATATTGACCAGCTTTTCGCTTTGTTTTCAAATCCTCACCCATCCGCTGAATTGCATCTTCCGGAAGGGCTGATTGCGGAAAAATCCTATGGCACTTGCTTTTTTCGTTTTTTTTCAAATCAGGCTCCTGAATATTCCGTGGTTCTGGAAATTCCCGGTGATACTTTTCTTCCGAATGGATATAAAATTAAAGCGCAATATATAGAAGAAGAAATTCCAAAAACGATTGGAAACCATTCTTTTATCTTCGAATCCGACAAGCTGCGCCTTCCTCTCATTGCCCGGACAAGAAGCAATGGAGACAGGATGGCAGTCAAGGGATCAGGAGGCACAAAAAAGCTGAAGGATATTTTCATTAACGAAAAGATTCCGATGTCACAACGTAATGCGTGGCCGATCGTAACAGATCAAGCGGGGGAAATTATCTGGCTGCCTGGACTTAAAAAGTCGAACAGGGAGTTTGATGGTGCAACTGATGAAATGTCTTTAATTTATTTAGAATATACAAGCATAGATCTTCTGGGGGGCAAACAATCACAATGACGATGCAAAATGACATTGAAAAAGTGCTAATTACTGAGGAAGAAATTCAAGGGAAAATCAGAGAGTTAGCGGCACAGCTAGAAAAGGATTATAGCGAAAGCTTTCCGCTGGCCATTGGTGTTTTAAAAGGAGCCATGCCTTTTATGGCAGACTTGTTAAAGCGGATTGATGCACATTTGGAAATGGATTTCATGGATGTTTCGAGCTACGGGAATTCAACGGTTTCTTCAGGGGAAGTCAAAATCATAAAAGATTTGGACACTTCTGTTGAAGGAAGGGATATCCTTATCATCGAGGATATCATCGACAGCGGTTTAACGCTCAGCTACCTGGTGGAATTATTCCGCTACAGAAAAGCAAAAACCATTAAAATTGTTACTCTTTTGGATAAGCCTACAGGAAGAAAGGCTGATCTGAAACCGGATTATACAGGATTCATCGTTCCGGATGAATTTGTTGTCGGATACGGTCTTGATTATGCAGAAAGATATCGCAACCTGCCGTATATCGGGGTGCTGAAGCCTGAAATATACGAAAATAAGTAATGCAGGCCTTTGGCTTTGCTGCAATTTGGCTGAATAAAACAGCAGTGTAAATTAATTGTAATACATTTGTTTAATATGATAGTATTTACTATAGTTTGTTTACCTGTGGGAGGAGGCAAGGGATGAATCGGATCTTCCGTAACACCATATTTTATTTACTTATCTTTTTGGTCATTATTGGTATTGTAAGCATTTTTAATAATAACAATGAGCCGAATAAGAATATAACCCAAAATCAATTTTTTGAGTACTTGGACAGTGGAAAGGTTAAATCATTTTCCATGCAGCCCGAACGGTATGTATACCAGGTTAAAGGGCAGCTGGACGGATATGATAAAAACACCTACTTCCAAACGTATGTAACAGACAGCGAGAACAATCAGGCGCGCATTGAAGCGGCTGAAAAGAAAAGCGATGTAAAAGTTGAGGTCCTGCCGGCAAAGGAAACCAGCGGCTGGGTTACCTTCTTTACTTCCATTATCCCGTTTGTCATTATCTTCATCCTGTTCTTCTTCTTGCTTAATCAGGCTCAGGGCGGCGGAGGCCGTGTCATGAACTTTGGGAAAAGCAAAGCGAAGCTGTACAACGATGATAAAAAGAAGGTTCGCTTTAATGACGTTGCAGGAGCTGACGAAGAAAAGCAGGAACTTGTCGAAGTTGTCGAATTCCTGAAAGATCCGCGTAAATTTGCAGAGCTTGGGGCCCGTATTCCTAAAGGGGTACTTTTAGTAGGACCTCCAGGAACCGGTAAAACCTTGCTTGCGAGAGCGGTTGCTGGTGAAGCAGGAGTGCCTTTCTTCTCAATAAGCGGTTCTGATTTCGTGGAAATGTTTGTTGGTGTCGGTGCATCCCGTGTACGTGATTTATTTGAAAATGCTAAAAAGAACTCGCCATGTATCATTTTCATTGATGAAATTGATGCAGTCGGACGCCAGCGCGGTGCCGGTTTAGGCGGAGGGCACGATGAGCGCGAGCAGACACTGAATCAGCTCCTTGTCGAAATGGACGGCTTTGGCGGCAATGAAGGCATTATCATCATTGCAGCGACAAACCGTGCAGACATCTTGGATCCTGCATTGCTGCGGCCTGGCCGTTTTGACCGCCAGATCACAGTCGGGCGCCCGGATGTAAAAGGACGGGAAGAGGTTCTTAAGGTGCATGCCCGCAATAAGCCATTACAGGAAAACGTTGATTTGAAGGCAATTGCCCAGAGGACTCCAGGTTTTTCTGGTGCAGACCTTGAAAACCTTCTTAATGAAGCTGCTTTGGTTGCAGCGCGCCAGAACAAAAAGAAAATTGACATGTCCGACCTTGATGAAGCTTCTGACCGGGTTATTGCCGGTCCTGCCAAGAAAAGCAGGGTTATTTCCAAGAAAGAAAGAAATATCGTGGCTTTCCATGAAGCTGGACATACAATCATCGGGCTAGTCCTGGATGATGCTGAAATTGTCCATAAGGTTACGATTGTTCCGCGCGGCCAGGCTGGCGGATATGCGGTTATGCTTCCTAAGGAAGATCGTTTCTTCATGACTAAGCCTGAATTGCTGGATAAGATCACAGGTCTTCTTGGAGGCCGCGTTGCTGAAGAGGTTGTATTCGGCGAAGTAAGTACAGGTGCACATAATGATTTTCAGCGTGCCACTGGCATTGCGAGGAGCATGGTGACTGAATACGGAATGAGCGACAAGCTTGGACCGCTTCAGTTTGGCCAGTCACAGGGACAGGTTTTCCTTGGGCGCGACTTTAATAATGAACAGAATTATTCTGATGCCATTGCTTATGAGATTGATCTTGAAATTCAGCGGATCATCAAAGAATCCTATAGCCGTGCCAAGCAGATTATCACAGATAAGCGCGATAAACTGGATATTATCGCAAAGACACTGCTTGAGATCGAAACATTAGATGCAGAGCAGATCAAGCATTTATATGATCATGGCACATTGCCTAAACGTGATTACAGCTCGCTTAATGGAAACATTGACGACGATGTAAAAGTTACAATAAACCCGAAAAAAGAAGAAAAAGAAGCTCTTTTAAAACCTTTGGATAAACGGGCAAATGGTGATTTAGTTGAAGTGACGGATGATAAAATCCCAACTCCGCCAATTGAAGAAGGACATCCTCAGGATAAACCATTCTCATTCCCGAATGACGATGATGAAAAGAAACTTTAATTTTTTCAAGAAAAGGTATTTCCTTCAGAGGAAATACCTTTTCTCTATTTAGGGGAAACTGAGTAACAGGGATCTATCAGTAAGCTGGACTAATAGCGCAGCTAAAGACTCTATGGTATGATGTTGGAGAATAATTTTCCGGAGTGATGATAACGATGATTTTTGTACTGGATGTCGGAAATACCAATACGGTTTTGGGTGTGTATGATGACGAAACATTAAAACATCATTGGCGCATCGAAACCAATCGCCATAAAACTGAAGATGAATATGGAATGATTATTAAGTCCCTTTTGGAACATGAGGAGTTATCTTTTGAGGAATTTGACGGAATTATTATTTCTTCTGTAGTGCCTCCGATTATGTTTGCCCTGGAAAGAATGTGTAAAAAGTATTTCCGGATTAAACCTATAATAGTGGGTCCTGGGATGAAAACAGGTTTAGATATAAAGTATGAAAACCCCCGTGAGGTAGGAGCAGACCGTATCGTTAATGCGGTGGCAGGAATTCAGGAGTATGGCAGCCCGCTGATTATCGTGGATTTTGGAACAGCTACAACCTATTGTTATATTAACGAAGAGAAACAATATATGGGCGGTGCCATAGCACCTGGAATCGGTATTTCAACGGAAGCGCTATATTCAAAGGCTGCTAAGCTGCC
The DNA here is from genome assembly GCF_001866725.1 of Bacillus sp. MUM 13. Taxonomy (NCBI): domain Bacteria; kingdom Bacillati; phylum Bacillota; class Bacilli; order Caryophanales; family Bacillaceae; genus Bacillus; species Bacillus sp. MUM 13. Next base: position 11,379 of record NZ_MLYQ01000097.1, on the reverse strand, counting down.
GAGAATTGAAATTGCAAGACCTGACGATATTATCGGTAAAAATACAGTTTCTGCCATGCAGGCTGGCATACTGTTTGGATATGTAGGACAAGTTGAAGGGATTGTAGCACGAATCAAAGAGCAAAGCCCAGTTTCCCCGACAGTTATTGCGACCGGCGGACTTGCAGGACTTATTGCCTCTGAATCAGATGTTATAGATATTGTCGATCCATTTTTGACGCTAAAAGGACTTCAGCTTATTTACAAAAGAAACAGAGATCATTTTAAACAGCAATAAACGAAGGAGGCAATTAAATATGAGTGATTACTTAGTTAAGGCCTTGGGATTTAACGGCCAGATACGAGCTTATGCAGCTTCAACAACAGAAACTATCGGGGAAGCGCAAAGGCGCCATTATACTTGGCCTACAGCTTCAGCTGCACTTGGACGCGCCATGACAGCGACTGTCATGATGGGAGCCATGTTAAAAGGCGAGGAAAAACTGACTGTGAAAATTGAAGGCGGAGGCCCTATAGGAGCCATTCTCGTTGACAGCAATGCCAATGGGGAAGTGAGAGGATATGTGACACATCCTCAGACGCATTTCGACTTAAATGAAAAAGGAAAGCTGGATGTAAGGAAAGCTGTAGGTACAGATGGCTTATTGACTGTAGTAAAAGATATTGGCCTGAGGGACCATTTTACAGGACAGGTTCCGCTTGTATCAGGAGAGCTTGGCGAGGACTTTACCTATTATCTATTGAATTCAGAGCAGGTTCCCTCTTCTGTAGGTGTTGGAGTACTGGTGAATCCGGACAACAGCATTTTAGCATCAGGCGGTTTTATTATTCAATTGATGCCGGGAGCAGAGGAAGAGACCATTTCCCGGATTGAAGAAAGCCTGAACAACATTCCGCCTATTTCAAAATTGATACAGCAAGGTCTTTCACCTGAACAGATTCTCGAAAAAATTCTTGGTGCAGATAACTTAAAAATCCTTGAAACCATGCCTGTTCAATTTGTGTGCCAATGCTCAAGGGAGCGGATTTCAAATGCACTGGTCAGCCTGGGTGCAGAAGAGATTCGGGATATCATCAATACAGACGGCCATGCCGAGGCGCAATGCCACTTTTGCAACGAAAAATATCATTTTTCTAAAGAAGAATTAGAAGAACTAGCAGAACAGGTCAAATAATTCCTGACGGGGGGATAGAGTTGTCTCATAAACAGCTGTGGTCCATAATTGCCGGGCTTATCTTGTTGAATGTTGTGACTATCCTCGTCTTTGTTATAAAGCCGCTTGACTCTGCCAAAACTGCTGGTTTTGGCGGAGATGAGGCGGTTGCCAAAGTAGGGGATACCCAGATCTCGCGGGCTGTATGGATGAAAGCGCTTGAGGATCGCTATGGAAAAGAAGTATTAAGCGATCTTGTGGATGATAAAGTGATCCGGCAGGCTGCTGAGAAATACAAGGTAAAAGTGACGGATAATGATGTCGAAAGAGAATATAAAGTAACGAAAACAATGTATGGAGCGTCTGCACAGAATAATAAAAGTGCCAAGCAGTGGAAGCAGCAGATAAAGTCGAATTTACTGCTTGAAGAGCTGCTCACAAGGGACGTCAAAATTTCGGAAGAAGAAAAAAAGAAGTTTTATGAGGAAAACCAAGAACTATATAAAATACCAACTGCCTATCATCTTTCGCAGATTATCGTGTCTTCTAAACATCAGGCTAACGTAATACGGAAAGAACTGAAGGGCGGTTCAACTTTTGCTGTATTAGCAATGGAGAAGTCTCTGGATGAATTTACAGCCAATCAGGGCGGAGATATGGGATTTTTATCAGCGGACAATGAACAGGCTCCTAAAGAATATTTAAAGGCCGCTGCAGCATTAAAGAATAACAGCTGGAGTAGGCCAATTAAATTGAAGGATGGCTGGGCTGTTATTTATCTCCATGAAAAAATTTCAGGTGAGCAATTCAGCTTCTCTGAATCTAAAAAGCAAATCAGACGCCAAATAGCACTAGAACAGCTGAATATGCCGATATCAAGCAAGGTCTTCTGGAATGAGATGAAGGTAGATTGGTATTACGGTAAAAATAAATAATGTACGCAGTATAAAAAATAAATAAAAGAATACATTGTTATGAAACTAGTTGCTTTAAATTCATCCGAATAGTTCAAAAATATTGACAATTATATTGGAAGGATGTAAATTTTATATAAAACCAATAAAAATAGTCGGTATTAGGAGTGGAGAAGATGACAAGAGTTGCAAATTCAATCATCGATTTAATTGGCCAGACACCATTGGTGAAACTCAACAGAATGACGGATGAAAACAGTGCAGATGTTTATTTGAAATTGGAATATATGAATCCAGGAAGCAGTGTAAAGGACCGGATTGCACTTTCCATGATCGAAGCGGCGGAACAAAGCGGCAAGCTTAAAGAAGGCGATACGATTATTGAACCTACCAGCGGCAATACCGGCATCGGTTTGGCAATGGTTGCAGCTGCCAAAGGATACCGGGCGATTTTAGTCATGCCCGAAACAATGAGCCTTGAGCGCCGTAATCTTCTTCGGGCCTACGGTGCTGAGTTGGTGCTGACACCTGGACCGGATGGCATGAAGGGAGCAATTGGCAAAGCGAGTGAACTTGCCAGGGAAAACGGATACTTTATGCCGCAGCAATTTGAAAATGCTGCAAATCCGGAGATTCATAGAAATACCACAGGAAAAGAGATTGCAGAACAAGCTGGCGGACAGCTGGATGCCTTTATTTCCGCAGTTGGTACAGGCGGGACCATCACTGGTGCCGGAGAGGTGCTTAGGGAAAAATTCCCGGATATCAAGATTTATGCAGTAGAGCCTACAGATTCACCTGTCTTATCAGGCGGAAAACCAGGACCTCATAAAATCCAGGGAATTGGAGCAGGGTTTGTTCCCGATATATTAAACACCAGTCTTTATGATGAAGTTATCACTGTTACTAATGACCAGGCATTTGAATATGCTCGCAGGGCGGCAAAAGAAGAAGGCATCCTTGGAGGCATTTCTTCTGGGGCAGCTATATATGCTGCATTGGAAACAGCAAAGAAGCTTGGAAAAGGAAAAAAAGTCATTGCCATTATTCCGAGCAATGGCGAGCGTTATTTAAGCACACCTCTTTATAATTTCGAATAAGTAAATTGGGAAAAGCCCTATGGCTGGGCTAATCATTTCCGCATAAACAGCAAAGCTCCATTAGGGGCTTTTTTTTTTTGCTCTGTGAAAGCCATTCATTATTTTGGCCTCAGGGGGCGGGAGAGGAAATCAACAGACCAGATTAACTGTGGCATTGCCCATTGGATTTACTTCGCTATACGGCATTTATAGTTTGTGTTTAAAGTTCCCGGCACTTGCCCGCCGCTTTTGTTCTTTAATTTTCAGGCAGAAATGATTACACTTAATGAGAATATAAAAATGTTACTGAGACATAAAATGACTTGGCGGACAGGATGCATGAAATGAGGGATGAATAAATGGGTAAACGAAAGGTTTTTGCAACATACATACCGTTTTCTTATAATCAGTTTTTTGAAGCATATAAATCCTTATCTTCTGGAAGGGACAGGCATGTCTTGCTTGAGAGCGGAAGAGGCGGCTCCTTCAGCATGGCTGGTCTTGATCATGTTGCTGAATTAATAGGAAAAGATCACCTGACAGACATCTTTTATCGAGATGGATCGAGTGAGAGGGCAGCAGGAAAGCCCCTTGATACCCTAAAGAATTGGATGGCAGGACGCGAGGCAGAGCAAAACAAAAATTTTCCCGACTTTCAAGGAGGGGCCATGGGGTTTATCAGCTATGATTATGCCCGTTATATTGAGGATCTTCCAAATTCCGCAAAAGATGACCTTAACACACCGGATATGTATTTTTTGGTGTTTGATGAGGTTGCAGTATTTGACCATAAAAAAAGCCGGCTCTGGTTTATGTACACATGTGAGGAAGAAAGTCTGGATGCTGACAAAAGACTTGAAGAAATGAAAAGGCAATGGACCTCTGCCGTAAAGCCGGTTGACAATGAAAGACTTGCAGGCACCGCAGCCGCAGAAGCAGATTTATTGAAGGTTTCTCTACAAGAAGGGCAGTTCAAAGAAGCGGTTGAAAAGGTGCGCCAGTACATTGCCCAGGGTGATATCTTTCAAGTTAATTTGTCTGTCAGGCAGTCTAGGGCACTTTCTGTTCCGGCTATAGAAGTGTACGGGCATTTACGAAGAATTAATCCATCACCTTATATGGCGTACATCCACACACCCCAGTTTCAGATTATATGCGGTTCACCGGAACTTTTGGTGAAAAGAAAAGGTAAGGAAATTAGTACAAGACCGATTGCTGGGACGAGATCAAGAGGGGCTGATCAGGCAGAGGATGAGAAGCTGGCCAAAGAACTGATAGAGAATGAAAAAGAACGGGCAGAGCATGTGATGCTTGTTGATTTAGAAAGAAATGATATGGGGCGCGTATGTAAATATGGCTCCATTCATGTTGATGAGTTTATGGTGATCGAGAAGTACTCCCATGTCATGCATATAGTATCGAATGTCAGAGGCGAAATCTCTGAGGGGAAAAGCTCTTTCGATGTTATAGAGGCGGTTTTTCCGGGCGGGACAATAACTGGAGCGCCAAAAGTCAGGACGATGGAAATTATTGAAGAATTAGAGCCTGTTAGAAGAGGGGTTTATACAGGTTCGATCGGCTGGATTGGCTATTCGGAAGATATGGAGTTAAATATCGTGATCAGGACAGTATTTGTCCAGGACGGCATGGCTCATATCCAGGCAGGGGCTGGAATTGTCATTGATTCAAACCCTAAGCATGAATATAATGAGTCATTAAAAAAAGCCGCGGCACTCTGGAAAGCGATAGAGTCAGCAGAATTATACCTAACAAAGGCGGATTAATTGATGATTCTCATGATAGATAACTATGATTCATTTACATATAACCTTGTGCAATTCCTTGGGGAGCTTGGTGAAACCCTGATTGTAAAAAGAAATGACAGCATCACCCTGTCCGAAATAGAAGAACTGGACCCGGATTTTTTAATGATTTCCCCTGGGCCCTGCAGCCCTGACGAAGCTGGCATCAGTATGGAGGCTATCCGTTATTTTGCAGGCAAAATACCCATCCTTGGCGTGTGCCTTGGCCATCAGTCCATCGCACAGGTTTTCGGCGGAACGGTTATGGGGGCAGAACGGCTGATGCATGGAAAAACATCTCCCATTCTCCATGACGGGAAAACGATTTTTGCTGATATTCCAAACTCCTTTTTGGCAACACGCTATCATTCACTCATTGTGGAACGAAGTACGCTTCCTGACTGTTTTGTTATTTCATCAGAAACAGAGGAAGGTGAAATTATGGGAATCCGCCACACTGCCTATCCGCTAGAAGGAGTACAATTCCACCCGGAATCCATTATGACTGAGCATGGAAAGAAGCTGCTGCGCAATTTCTTGGATCATTATAAAAAGCAGCAGGATGGCAATACAATGAGGGTTTAGCCTGTTAAAAAAAGAAATGGAGCTGTGAACTGCTGATGTATATGTATATGAATGGTGAAATAATAGATGAGAAAGAAGCGGCCATCTCTCCGTTTGATCATGGTTTTTTATACGGGCTTGGCCTCTTTGAAACCTTTCGCATATATGATGGCCACCCTTTTCTTTTAGATGACCATATAAATCGGATAAATGAAGGGCTGCATGAGCTGAATATTGATTTTTCCTGCACAAGGGCTGAAATCATGAGCATAATTGATCGGTTGATGCATGCCAATGCATGCAGAAATGCGAGATTGAGGCTTAATATTTCAGCCGGAGCGGCTCCGGTTGGCCTGCAGTCGGTGCCGTACACTTCACCTAATATAATTATGCTGATGACTCCGGCCGTATCAGCGGGTGAACTTCAAGCTAAAAAAGGTGTCATCCTGCAAACAAGGCGAAACACACCCGAAACGTCAATCCGCTTAAAATCGCATCATTATCTAAATAATGTAAAAGCAAAACTGGAAATAGGAAATAAGGCAGACATGGAAGGCATTTTCCTTACAGAAAATGGGTATATAGCAGAAGGGATTACATCCAACCTATTCTGGGTTAAAGAAGGCCATTTGTATACACCTGAGATAAATACAGGAATTCTTAACGGCATCACCCGCCAGTGGATAATCGAGCTTGCAGGACAGATGGGCTTTGCTGTTGCCGAGGGACGCTTCCTTCCAGAGGACCTTTTGGAAGCAGACGAATTCTTTTATACAAATTCGGTACAGGAAATCGTGGCCTTTTCGTATGTTGAAAACCTAAAAACTTTTCCGGGGCAAAACGGTGAAGCGGCACGTGTATTATTTAAAGAGTATCAGCGTTACAAAACAAACCTATTTGGTAAATCTCAGCTAAGAGGCATGCAGGAGGAGAACCATGGAAAAGAATCTTAATACTGTCATTGATTGCGGCGTTTATAAACTGGACTACAGCAAGAAAACATTAATTATGGGCATTCTGAATGTGACGCCCGATTCTTTTTCGGACGGAGGGAGATATAATCGGGTCGATGCTGCATTATTCCATGCTGAAAAGATGCTTGAGGATGGTGCAGACATCATTGACATCGGCGGGGAATCCACTAGGCCCAATTATAAAAAAATCACCGATGAAGAGGAAATAGAAAGAGTTGCGCCGGTGATTGAAGCCATATCAAAGAACCTCGATATCCCCATTTCCATAGATACCTATAAATCCAGGGTAGCCAGGGAGTCGGTAAATGCAGGAGCACATATCATTAATGATATCTGGGGAGCAAAGGCAGACTCTGAAATGGCCAGGACGGCTGCTGAAGCCGGTGTTCCTATTATCCTGATGCACAACCGCCCAAACATGGAGTATAAGAATTTCTTGAGAGATGCCTGGAATGACCTCTTTGAAAGCATTGCCTTAGTGAAAAAAGAAGGAGTCAGGGATGATAAAATTATTTTAGATCCCGGTATCGGATTTGCTAAGGACTTCGCTCTTAATCTGGAAATGATGCAAAATCTCGATAAACTTGTATCGTTAGGATATCCGGTCCTCCTTGCTACATCGAGGAAATCCATGATCGGCAAGGTTTTGGACTTGCCTCCAGAAGAGCGTGTTGAAGGTACTGGTGCTACAGTTTGCTCAGGCATTCAGCAAGGCTGCCACATGGTGAGGGTGCATGATGTCAAAGAAATGGCGAGGATGGCAAGAATGATGGATGTTCTGGTTGGAAAGGGTGAATATAGTGGATAAGATTTATCTAAATAGAATGGAATTCTACGGTTATCATGGTGTTTTTCCTGAAGAAAATAAGCTGGGCCAGCGTTTTGCGGTCGATGTACTGGCAGAAACGGATTTATCCGCTGCCGGAAATAGTGACAGCCTTGAGGATTCAGTCAACTACGGAGAGATCTATCAGGTGTGCAAGGATATTGTGGAGGGCAAGACGTTTAAGCTAGTGGAGTCGATCGCAGAAAACATTGCAAAAGAAATGCTGTCAAAGTTTCCTAAAATCCAGTCTGTCACGGTCAAAGTCATCAAGCCGGATCCTCCGATACCCGGGCATTACCAATCAGTAGCTGTAGAAATTACAAGGAGCCGCTGATTTGGAGAATATTGTATACATTTCTATTGGGTCCAATATGGGAAATCGGAAAGAAATTTTTGCGGACGCCTTAAGGCTTCTTCAAAACCACAGCGGAATACAGGTTGTTGACAGTTCTTCCTTGTATGAAACTGATCCAGTGGGATTTTTAGATCAGGAAGATTTTTTAAACGCAGTCATAAAAGCAGAAACCTCGCTTAAAGCAGATGAATTATTGGTTTATTGTCTGCAAATAGAAAAAGAACTTGGAAGAAAAAGGGTAATCAGGTGGGGGCCGAGGACTTTAGACCTTGACATTTTACTGTATAATCACGAAAATATTGAAACAGAGGATCTTATTATTCCTCATCCTCGGATTTTAGATAGAGCCTTTGTCATCATTCCATTGCTGGAAATAGATCCGCACATCACTCTGCCGAAGATGGAGACCCCTTTAAGAGTTATTCTTGATAATATGCAGGATAAGGATAAAGAAGGAGTTCGATTATGGAAGCAGAAAAATGGGGAAGGCGTATTCGCGCTTTTCGAAAGCTGAAAGGTTTTACACAAGAGGAATTTGCTAAAGAACTAGGTGTGTCAGTTTCATTGCTGGGTGAAGTGGAGAGGGGCAATCGTACACCGACTGAGAGCTTTTTAGTGAAGGTTGCCGATAACCTCCATGTATCCTTGGAGGAATTAGAACCGCCTGAAGATAGATAGAAGCTTTAATTAAGGTTCAAGGAGGCTTTACGGTGTTTAAAATAGGTGATATCGAAATGAAAAACCGGGTTGTGCTGGCTCCGATGGCTGGTGTTTGCAACTCCGCTTTTCGTCTCACAGTAAAAGAATTCGGCGCAGGCTTGGTCTGTGCTGAGATGGTCAGTGATAAGGGAATCGTACTTCAAAATGCGAAAACAATGAATATGCTATATATAGACGAAAGAGAAAAACCCCTGAGCCTGCAGATCTTCGGAGGAGAAAAAGAAACCCTTGTAGAAGCTGCACAGTTTGTAGATAAAAACACAACAGCAGATATCATTGATATTAATATGGGCTGCCCGGTTCCGAAAATCACAAAATGTGATGCGGGCGCCAAATGGCTTCTGGATCCGGATAAAATATATGAAATGGTATCGGCTGTAACAGATGCTGTTGATAAGCCGGTTACTGTAAAAATGCGTATGGGCTGGGATGAAGACCACATTTATGCAGTGCGGAATGCCCAGGCTGTCGAACGTGCTGGCGGAAAAGCCGTCTCTCTTCACGGGCGCACCCGTGTGCAAATGTATGAAGGGAAGGCAAACTGGGATATAATCCGCGAAGTAAAGAACTCTGTGAATATCCCTATCATTGGCAACGGAGATGTGGAAACTCCTCAGGATGCGGAAAGAATGATCAAAGAAACAGGTGCAGATGGAGTCATGATAGGCCGCGCGGCACTCGGAAATCCGTGGATGATCTACCGTACAGTGAAGTACCTTGAAACAGGAGTGACGGTTGATGAGCCATCCGTGCGCGAAAAGATGGATGTCTGTATGCTGCACCTGGATCGCCTGATCGCACTTAAAAATGAATATATTGCAGTCCGCGAAATGCGTAAGCATGCCGCCTGGTACCTAAAAGGCGTGCGCGGAAATGGAAAAGCCAGAAAAGGCATTAACGAATGCAACACGCGGGAAGATGTCCATACACTTTTATACACTCTTGTCGATGAAGTGGAAGCTGCTGAACAAAACGTTCAAGTTGTATAAAAGTTGACATGGGTTGTCCTTTTTACCTATAATACGCTTACAATCACTGCCAGATTTCTCTGGCAGTTTTTATTTAGGGTAAGAACCGGATTTTTGGGCTAAAGTACTGTTCGATTACTTTACTTTGTGTGAAAATAAGTAAGGATGCAAATTTCACTTATATATAAGTTTTGAATAACAAGATGGAGATGATTATAAATGAGCGAAGAATTAAACGACCAGCTCAAAGTAAGACGGGAAAAAATGCAGGCTTTAATCAATGAAGGAAAAGACCCGTTCGGAAGCAAATTCGAACGTACTCACCTTACTGAGGCAGTCGTGAAAGAATTTGGAGAAGAAAGCAAAGAAGACCTGGATGAAAAAAATATAGAAGTAACTATTGCTGGACGTGTCATGACGAAGCGCGGAAAAGGCAAGGCGGGATTTGCTCATATTCAGGATATTAGCGGCCAGATTCAAATCTATGTCCGTCTTGATGCAGTGGGGGAAGAGCAATATAAACTTTTTGAACAAACCGACCTTGGAGATTTAGTGGGTATTAAGGGATTGGTATTTAAAACAAAAGTCGGCGAGCTTTCAATTAAAGCTAAGGAATTTGTTTTCCTTACCAAGGCACTCCGCCCGCTTCCTGATAAATTCCATGGCCTCAAAGATGTGGAAGAACGCTACCGCAAGAGATATGTGGATTTAATTACGAACGAAGAAAGCAAAAGCACGCTAATTATGCGCAGTAAGATTGTACAGGCTATGCGCCGCTATCTTGATGACCACGGATATTTAGAAGTAGAAACCCCGTTGCTTCATTCTGTTGCAGGCGGAGCGGCTGCCCGTCCATTCCTGACACATCACAATGCACTTGATATGCCTTTGAATTTGAGGATTGCCATTGAATTGCATCTGAAGCGCCTTATTGTCGGCGGCCTGGAAAAGGTATATGAAATCGGCCGTGTTTTCAGAAACGAAGGAGTTTCCACCAGACACAACCCTGAGTTTACTTTGATTGAGTTATATGAAGCATACGCAGACTATAAAGATATCATGAGCCTTACTGAAAACTTAATTGCACATATCGCAGAGAATGTACTTGGTTCTACTACCATTCAATACGGAGAAAACGAAATCGACCTGAAGCCTGAATGGAAAAGACTTCACATGGTCGATGCTGTTAAAGAATACACAGGTGTTGACTTCTGGAAAGAAATGACCAAAGAAGAAGCGCATCAGCTTGCCAAAGATCACGGCATTGAAGTGAAAGCTAATATGGAGTTTGGTCATATCGTTAATGAATTCTTCGAGCAGGTTGTGGAAGAAAAGCTGATTCAGCCAACATTTATTTTCGGCCATCCTGTAGAGATTTCTCCTCTGGCAAAGAAAAATGAAAAAGATCCAAGATTTACAGACCGATTTGAGTTATTCATTGTCGGCCGTGAGCATGCAAATGCATTTACAGAACTGAATGATCCGATTGATCAGCGCCAGCGTTTTGAAGCTCAATTAAAAGAACGCGAAGAGGGCAATGATGAAGCGCATGAAATGGATGAAGACTTCATCGAAGCGCTTGAATATGGCATGCCGCCAACGGGCGGACTCGGAATAGGAGTAGACCGTTTAGTTATGCTATTGACGAATTCTCCTTCCATCCGTGATGTGCTGTTGTTCCCGCTTATGCGCCACCGTTAAAACGTAAAAAAGACCAATTCTTACAGTCCGTCCGCAGGTTTTGGCAGGCGGACATAAAGGAATTGGTCTTTTTATTTGTTTATAAGAGGTACTAAACTTTGCTTAAAAAGTATGAAATGAATATTTTTTATTATTTTAGCAAAGTTTTTACGAAAAGGTATTGCGCACTTTTTATTATGGTGTTATATTTATATCTGTTGTTACGAACAAGTTTCAAACACTTTAAGATTTTGAAAAAAATTAAAAAAAGTTGTTGACTTAAGGTAATGATAAGTGATAAGATAAATGAGTTGTTTCAAAAATAATTGCTCTTTGAAAACTG
>NZ_MLYQ01000096.1:0-3747 GCF_001866725.1 Bacillus sp. MUM 13 | reverse complement strand
TATATTTAGCCATAAATAAACACCCCAAAAGTTAGATTTAAGCTCTAACTTTTGGGGTGCACTACAATTCCGCCGCTTCTTTTTATTCTTTCACAAATTCCTTCGTGCTTCTTACCGTATCAATTGGACGAACCATTGCCTCGATTTGTTCGCGTTTATTTTCGAGAAACGGCGGCAGGGACAATTTTTCGCCAAGCGTTTCGTATGGCTCGTCACCCATGAATCCAGGGCCGTCTGTAGCAAATTCAAAAAGAATCTGCGGTGCTACCCTTGCGTACAATGATTCGAAGAAGTGGCGATCCACATAGCCTGAGGTATGGAATCCGAAGCTTTCCATACGAGTGATCCATTCTTCTAAAACAGAGCGGTCTTCTACCCTGAATGCTGCATGGTGCACGGTTCCGAAGCCCTGCTGCGCTTGCGGAAGAACATTATTATGTTCAACGATGACCGATGCCCCGTTTCCTCCCTCGCCAACTTCAAACAGATGGAATGAGCCTTCTTTAGCGATTTCTTTGAACATTAAAACCTTTTCCATCATTTCTTTGAAGTAATCAAACTGGGCGATGCGGACAAAAATCGGCCCAAGGCCAGTAATGGCATACTCTAAAGGGATTGGACCCTTTTGCCATGGTATGCCTGCTTGTACCCCTTCATTTTTCTCATCTGAAATCAGCTGGTACTGCTGGTCATCAAAGTCTGTGAATGAAAGCACCTTTTTGCCGAATTGCTCCTTAATACCCGTGTGCGCGACCTGAAGACGGTCAAAACGTTTTACCCAGTAATCCAGTGCGGCATCACTTGGTACGCGGAAGCCTGTTTTCGAAATCTCATTCGTTCCATGGATGCCTTTAGGGATGCCAGGGAAATCAAAAAATGTCATATCTGTTCCAGGTCCGCCTACATCGTCTGCGAAGAATAAATGATACGTTTGAATGTCATCCTGGTTGACCGTTTTCTTTACCAGGCGCATGCCCAGTACATATGTGAAAAATTCATAATTCTTTTCTGCACTGCTGGTAATAGCTGTAACGTGGTGTATTCCTTTTAAATGATTCATCATTGCATTCCTCCATTATTTTGTCTTAAACCTGTATTCCTTCATAATTCCCTGTTTATAGAAGCACAAATCATTTTATCTATTTTCAATTCATATATCTTTAATTCGAGATAATAATATCATGCCATTCAAACTCTGTCAATCAATTGATAAGCATGTAAATTGCCTAAAAGCTGCTTATTATTTTCCCCACCCCACGGAAAACGAGCATCCTGGAGCAGAAATCAACCCCTTGTTCAGGTAGCAGCAAAGTTTACGAAAACAGCCTTATAAAAAAAGGTTAAAGAACGCTGATTGAAGATGGATTAGTCAGGAGCGATCACCAAGAGTGCCAGGAACCTTATACGGAACCGGCAAAAAAGGCCAAACGTTCAGGCTGAACGTTTGGCCTTTAGTATGATTATAGAGATCTTTTTAAAATATCATGGACACTGGCATGGTCCATTTTTTTATACATGCCCACACCTGGCTTGATAAAGGTTTTCTCTGTAATCGCATCAAATTCCTTATCATCAATTCCATAGTCGCGCAATGTGCTAGGCGCACCTATTGAATTCCAGAAATCACGCAGAGCTTTAGCGCCTTCCTTTGCCAGTTCATATTCGCTTTTTCCTTCTGGTGAAATTCCAAAAACATTAACAGCCAGCTGTTTTACGCGGGAAGGATCTTCTTCAAGAACATGCTCCAGCCAGTTTGGGAAAAGAATCGCCAATCCGCCGCCATGGGGAATATCATAAATCGCAGAAATTGCATGTTCGATACGGTGTGTCGCCCAATCTCCCCCATCGGTTCCGTTTGCAAGAGAGCCATTGAAAGCTGTTGTGCTGATATACATCATTGTTTCTCTATGCTTAAAGGAATGGAGGTCCTCAAGCAATTTGGGAGCCGTTTCGATCGCTGTTCTCAAAAGCGATTCAATAAAGCCGTCAATCATCGGTGTGTTTTCCGTACGGTGGAAATAACTTTCCAGTGCATGTGACATGCTGTCCACAATGCCATAAACGGTCTGGTCACGCGGAACGGAAAAGGTGTAGCTTGGATCCAGGATTGAAAAAGCAGGGTACACAAGCATCGAGCCCCAGCCAAGCTTGTCTTTTGTTTCCCAGTTGGTGATAACGGAAACATCATTCATTTCGGAGCCGGTAGCAGCAAGTGTCAGAACTGTCCCAAAAGGAAGAGCCTCTACAATGGGGGCTTTTCTCGTAATCAGCTCCCATGCATCTCCATCATATTTAGCACCTGCAGATATTGCTTTGGTACAGTCAATTACACTGCCTCCCCCGACCGCCAGCAAGAAATCGATTTTTTCTGTTTTACAGATTTCTACTCCTCTATGTACAGTGGATAAACGGGGATTGGGTTCAACACCCGATAACTCAAACACGTTTGCTTCCATTTTTTCAAGTTCAAGGATGACATCATCATACACACCATTTTTTTTAATACTTCCTCCGCCGTATACAAGCAGAACGTTCATTCCTTTTTTTAGCTCTGCTGATAATTTCCGGACTTCTCCCTTGCCAAAATATAATTTTGTTGGGTTATATTGTAGAAATGTATTCATTACAGCACCTCATTTTAAATAGATTCCAGTACCATTCTAGCACAGACAAGATAACGCTAATTATTGATATTTATTGATATCAACTATCAAAATTATTGATAATGCAGCTATTTCTTTAGAAGTCCGATTAATTGATTCAGCGGCGGAGACAGCCACTTTTTCTTTTGGTAAATAATTTGGGTATATAATTTCGCCTGCTCATGATGAAATGGCAGCTTTACCACCTTGCCGTTCCTGATTTCGCTTTCCACTGCAATCTCTGGCAATATAGCAATCCCCAGATTATCCGCGACACACTGCTTGATGGCTTCCAGGCTACTAAATGAAATAACAGATTTCGGCTGTACACCTTCCTTTTGAAGAAGCTGCTCGAGCAATACCCGGTACGGACATCCTTCTTCTGTCAGTATCACGGTTTCCTCCCGAAGCTCCTTCAAATCCATCTCATCCAGTGCCTGCAGCCGATGGTCCGCCGCTGCCACCATGACAAGCCTTTCCTCACGAACCGGTATAGTGGTCAGCTCATGATGCTCTCTGTACCGGTCCAATATGATACTGATATCGAACTTCCCCTCAAGCGTTCCTTCTGTTAAATTCGGACAAAGGCCAGCTTCCAGCAAAATCTTCAATTCCGGATGCCTTTCTTTAACCTGCTTAATGTAAGGGGTAATGAAATATGCCGCAAGCGACTCTACCGTCCCGATACGCAGCGTCCCCCTAAGATTGCTTTCCTTGGATAGCTTTTCTTCTGCTTCCTCAGTAAGAGCCAGAATTTTATCAACATAATAATAAAGCTCTTCACCTGACTGTGTCAGACGCATCCTTCCCCCAGCCCTCTCAAAGAGCCTGACCCGGTAATGCTGCTCAAGCTTCTTGATTTGAGTGGTCACGCTGGACTGCGCATATCCCAGCGCCTCACCCGTTCTGGTATAACTCCCCCATCTTACAACTTCCTTGAAGGTATAAAAATAGTTTAAATCCACGAATTTCCTCCCAAGTGTTATTACAAAGTACCACAGGAGTATTATAGATAAAATTGCAGGACTGCACAAACCGGGGAAGTCTGCTCTCAGAAACATACGGCATGCATCCTGTTTTTATCATTCCTTAATTTAATCAAACG
>NZ_MLYQ01000095.1:0-31688 GCF_001866725.1 Bacillus sp. MUM 13 | reverse complement strand
AGCTGAGGAGGCTCACCGCCCGCCCCGCGGAAAGCGAGCATCCTGGAGCGGAAATCAACCCCCTGTTCAATAGCAGCAAAGTTTACGTAAACAGGCTAATTAAAGGTTTAAAAATTAGCCATGCAAATTGTTTGCTGCTTTCTGCTGCAATCAAATGGAGCTTTAATAGGAGCAAATATTAAGAAATTATAATTTTATCTGCAAAATTAAAATTTTCATAAATATAGTACTTTAGACCTATATATTTCCTTCTCTCTTCCTAGTAATAATTAAGAGTATTGTTTTGATATATTGCCTCGCAATATGTCGTAATCGGTAGAAGGAGTTGGTATTTTTATTTAGGTTTCATCGCTAAACTGGCTTTTAATTTTAGGAAAAGGAAAGGTGTATACCAGAATGACAAAAAAACTGTCTAGATTCAGTAAAGTAACTGCCTCGGCATTTTTATTCGGTACATTGATTTCACCAATCGGATCCCTATCAGCTAACGCAGAAGGAGAAACAGCAGCACCGGCACCAGTAAAGCTTCGCATCCTTGAAACAACAGATATCCACGCTAATGTTATGCCATATGACTATTACAAAGATGCTCCGACTCTTGAGTTCGGATTGGCAAAAACGGCTACCCTGATTAAGGAAGCCAGAAAAGAAGTAGACCCTGAAAACTCCATGCTGTTTGACAGCGGAGATTTGCTTCAGGGAAACCCTTTGGCAGATTATGTTGCAAAAGTGAAGAAGCTTCAGCCCGGTGAAGTACATCCTGTATATAAAGCGATGAATACTTTAAATTATGATGCCGCTTCTCTTGGAAATCATGAATTCAACTACGGCCTGGACTTTTTGGATCAGGCAAAAAAAGGCGCCAACTTCCCGTATGTAAATGCCAACATCTATAAAGTGGATGGCGATAATGATGATTCAAATGATGTAAATGAATTTGAGCCATATAAAATTTTAGATAAAAAAGTAAAAGATGAAAATGGCAACGAACAAACGATCAAGGTCGGTGTAATCGGCTTTGTTCCACCGCAGATCATGGACTGGGATAAAGATAACCTTGCCGGAAAAGTAAAAACAAAAGATATCGTTAAAACAGCTGAAAAGTTCATTCCTAAAATGCGCGCTGAAGGAGCACAGGTTATCATTGCACTTGCACACTCAGGCTGCGATGTTCAGGCTGAAGGCCTTGAAGATGCGGAAAATGCTGTGTATTCCCTAAGCAAAGTCAGCGGAATTGATGCAATTCTATTTGGCCACAAGCACGTAACATTCCCTGAAGCAACGGAATTTGCAGGCAAGCCAGGCATTGACCAAACAAAGGGAACTATCAACGGAGTCCCTTCCCTTGAAGCAGGATATTGGGGAAATAACCTTGGAGTCATGGACATCACGCTTGAAAATGAAAATGGACAATGGAAAGTGAAGGATTCCCAGTCAGTTAACAGGCCAATCATGGCAACTGTGAACGGCGTTAAAGTATCTAAAGCCGATGCTGACCAAACAATTGTTGATGCAGTTAAAGAAGCACACGAAGGCACTCTTACTTATGTAAGAAGCAAAATCGGGGAAACAAGCGCTGCAATGGACAGCTATTTTGCACGCGTGCAGGATGACCCTACCATTCAAATCGTGAACAATGCACAAATTGCTTACGTGAAAAACTACATCGACAAAAAGCTTCCTGAATATAAGGGCTTAACTATATTATCAGCTGGTGCCCCTTTCAAGGCAGGACGCCAGGGACCAAGCGATTACACAAACATTGCAGCTGGAGATCTTTCCATCAAAAGTGCAAATGACCTGTATCTGTATCCTAACACTTTAAAGGCAGTCGAACTGACTGGCGCACAAGTGAAAGAATGGCTCGAAATGTCTGCAGGACAGTTCAACCAAATCGATCCAGCGAAAAAAGATCCGCAGGTGCTGATCAATTATGGCTTTGAGCCATTCAACTATGATGTAATTGATGGCGTGAAATACCAAATCGATGTAACACAGCCGGCTAAATATGACTTATCAGGCAAAGTAGTAAATGCAGATGCAAACCGCATCAAAAACCTGACTACACTTGACGGAAAAGCGATAGACCCAGCCCAGAAATTCATCGTTGCAACAAATAACTACCGTGCAAGCGGCGGCGGAAACTTCCCTGGACTAGCTGGCGGAAAAGCCAAGATTGTTGTTGACTCTCCAGATGAAAATCGCCAAGTTTTAATGGATTACATTTCAGCATCTGCAGGAAAAATCAATCCGTCTGCAGACAGCAACTGGTCGATCCAGACAATCAATAAAGACGTTACACTTACATTCAAATCTTCGCCAGACGCAGAAAAAGCAGCTGCACAAACGAAAACAATTAAGTATCTTGCTCCACTGACAGACGATAAAGGAACATGGGGTTCATACTCCATCACTCCTCAGGAAGCTGCACCGGCACCTGGCGATACAACAGCACCAAAAGCTCCTTCTGTCAGCCCGGTAACAGACCATGATAGTTATGTGACAGGAAAGGCAGAAGCTCATTCCAAAGTCACAGTTAAAGCAGGAAAAACGCTTGTCGGATGGGCTAATGCTGATCAAAATGGCAAGTTCTCTGTTTCCATCAAGACACAAAAAGCAAACACAGTGTTAACTGTTACTGCAACAGATAAAGCCGGCAACGTGAGCAAGGCTACAACTGTTACTGTAAAAGATAAAACAGCACCAAAAGCTCCTTCTGTCAGCTCTGTATCAGATCATGATAAAAAAGTGACAGGTAAAGCAGAAGCTGCTTCCAAAGTCATTGTTAAAGCAGGAAAAACCGTAATCGGATGGGCTCATGCTGATAAAAACGGCAAATTCTCTGTTAATATTAAAAAACAGCAAGCCAACACAGTATTATCTGTCACAGCAGCAGATAAAGCCGGCAACGTGAGCAAGGCTGCTACTGTTACTGTAAAAGACAAAACGGCTCCAAAATCGCCAAGTGTACACCCGCTTAAATCAAGCTCTACACTTGTATACGGTAAAGCAGAGCCTCGTTCATATGTGTACATCCGTTCTTCCAATAAGACGATCGGCTGGACTACAGCAAGCAAAACAGGCAACTATGCAATCAAAATCAAGAAACAAAAAGCTGGACATGCTATCTATGTAAAAGCAAAGGATGCTGCCGGCAACATCTCCATTCCTAACAGAGTGGTTATTAAGAAATAATACAGCAAACCCCCGTTTCTATTCGCGAGACGGGGGGTTTGTTTGTTATGGCTGTATCACAATTTTTGCTGCTTTGCTTCTGTTTCCTGATTTATCTGCTGCGGTCAGATAAAGAATCGTTCCCTTTGCCTGCCTTGTTTTTAACTTCACCGAAAAGGTTCCTGTACTGCTGGCTGTGCCTTTTGACAGTACGGTACTCCCCTTTTTCAGCACTAAAGAACTGTTTTTCTCCGCTTTCCCCTTGATTATCAAATCTCTGCTTTTTACTTTATAAACAATCGGAGTTTTTGGAGCTGTTGTATCAAGGGCTGTCACCTTGAATGAGTAATTCTGCTGTGACCAGTGATTGTTCGCGTCATAAACTTCAAAGTAATACGTTCCAGGCTTTAGTGTGCGGGTAAAAGATTCTTTGCCGCTTATTTTTGCCCGGTCATATTGGATGGGAGAAACCGATTTCCCGTTTGCATACTGATCCATCCACACATCACTGTCGATGTTTGTAACACCTGATACATCCACCCTTACCTTCATATTCTTCGTTACCTTCAGGCTGTACCAGTCGCTGTCTCCTGAATAATCGTACCGGTCACTATACGCTTTGTTAAGCGCAACTCTGCGTGCCTTTGAGCGCACATTGCCACTATCATTTTTTATAGACGGGAAATCTGTCTGGAACGTCTTGGCTGCATCAACCCTGCCGAAGCCAGTTTTCGTGCTCCAGCCGTTTTTGCTGCTGCTGAGCTTCGCCGCTCCCTTTTCAAGCAGATACTCCACTTCTATGGGATTCAGGTTTGGTGCCGCTGATAAAATCAGTGAAGCCACACCCGTAACAATCGGTGCAGAAAAGGAGGTGCCTGTTCCTATGCCATAGCGTTTATTCATCATGGTGGTGGCGATATTTTCTCCAGGTGCTACCAAATCAAGTGCAGCACCATAGCTTGAAAACTTTGAAACAGCATCATTTTTCCCGGTTGACCCGACACTTATGACCGTCGGATATCCAGCCGGATAATTGACGGACTTCCCATCATTTCCTGATGCCGCTACAACCACTATGCCCTTTTTGTATGCTTCATAGATGATGTCAAACTCTATACTGCTCGGATCAGAAAAACCATAGCTTAAATTAATGACTCTGGCTCCGCTTTTGATCGCATAAGAAAGCCCTGCCAGTGCATCGATGAGCTGAAAGCTCTCAGCTGCCGTTACCCTGATTGGTATGATTTGCGCAAGCGGGTTAACACCTGCTACCCCTAGTCCATTATTGGCTTTGGCTGCAATGACACCCGCCACAGCCGTACCGTGTCCCAATGTATCGTTCGGGTTACTGTCTTTACTGTGGAAGTCATATCCCTTCAGCAGCTGTCCTGAAAGATCAGGCTGCGTGGCATCAACTCCTGAGTCTACCACCGCTACCTTCACTTTGTTTTTTAAAGAATAATTCTTCCATAAGACGGGCATGCCAATTTTAGAAAGATGCCATTGGTTATTAAGATACGGATCGTTGGGCAGAGTATAGCCAAACCCTTTGCCTTCACCCTTCATATTGACCTCAGCAGAAGTAATGGAGCTTGAATTCTTCATATCCGATAAAACAGATTTGAAGTTTTTAGATTTCGGTACCTTCACAGCAAAAATCCCTTGTTCCTTTAACACTTCAGGTGTGGATAAAAGCTTTACACCAAACTTTTCAGTTAACTGGGAAGCACTTACTTTGGTTTTCACCACAATTTCATTGCTGCTTTGGGATAATGTTGCCTGCGTGGCACTTCCGCCGAACAAACTGGCTTTTCGGCGATCCTGCTCTTCATTCGCCTTGGCCGAACCAGGGAGAGCCGAAAGCAAAATAGCACCTGCTGTCAGCACCGCCGCTAAGCTATTTAATTTTTTCATAGATTTCTCCTTTTATGTAATTGGCATTCCGCTCACAAAAACACACAATACTAAAATATGTATCTGTGTTTTCCAATATTCTTTATAAATATTTGCTAGCTTCATTCTATTATAGATGTAATGATTATGTAAAACGGCACAGTAAAAAATTTAATCAAACGTTTGATTAACAAGAAAAAAAGGCAGAAACACTAGGGTCTCTGCCTTTTCACTCTATTCTTCCTCCACAATGCATGGAATGAGCACGGTGTTTTCTTTGCTGTAATCATTAAGAAAAGGATTGTATCGGATGAAGTTTTCCTTTGTATCAATGACAATATTTGTTTCAAGAGCGGTATAATTTTCGTCCGAGAGTTCATTATATATCTCGGCATATTCTTCGCCAGGTCCAGTGTTTTGGTGAACGATAAATTGAATCGGCCTGCCTGCACGGATAAATGTATTGTATTGAATCACTGGATTGCTTGCACCGCTCACAAGCATTCCCCGATATTTGCTTACACCATCAGCCACATCGGAAATGGTATTATATTCAATCAAAGCATCGGACCAGTTCATCACCCGGATGGAATCGAGACGGGTTCCTTCTATAGTATTGTTGCTGATTGTGACATGCTTATGGAGCATCCCCTCGGAATACTTATGAGTACCGACTGCCCTGTCCAAATTCTGAAACAGGTTATTCTCGATAAATACCGTGTCATTTGCCGTTTTATCGAACTTGCTCCACTTCTGGCTCCAGCCTAATGTAGCATGATCCGGTGTATCCAAATTAATGGCTTCTTTATTTTGCTTAAGAGATGGAAGCGAATCTATGAATCTGCAGTTCTCCACTCTTACATTCTGCGAAGCATCCATTTCAATAAAGTGGCCGGAATTCATATGATAAAACCCGATATTTTTCACATTCAGATTTTTATTGTGACCCATAATGATCGCCAGGCTGTCCGGGACATACATCAAATCCATCACAGCATCACCTTCACCGATAAAGCTGATATTCTTTTCTCCATTATATCCCCCGTACACACCAGACTTCGCAGCCCTTGTTGGACGAATCAGCTGAAAGAGAGATTTTGATGGGCCAAATATTTTCGTGCCCGTATTGACTCCCTTCACCACCCTGGTACCATCCTTCATCATGATTGTGACATTAGACGGAACATAAAGAGTATTGGTAATTGTATAGGTTCCTTTTTTAAGAACCAGCGTCCCCCCTCCCTTTTTCTCCAGGAGTTCAAGATAAGACCGGAGCAGATAATACTGCTTTGTATATTTGTTATATGACTTAAACAGCAACATTTTCTTATCATAAGGCTTACTGTCAGGTGTGACAGTGTAAACTGCAGTGCCAGCATGGGCGGGAAACGGGGCCAGCAATCCGATCAGCAAAACGAAGGCCAGCAGCGGTGCGAAATATTTCTTTTGCATAAAATAAAATCTCCTTATCTATGTATCTGATTTTCATTCATGGATGCATTTGGCTTACTTTCTATCCAGTAAAATGAAACATTTACTTTATTATACAATATTGGTTATTATACATAAGGGGAATTTAACCTTTAATATATATAAAAGAATACGTTTGCAAATTGTGACTCCTTGGAGAATCTTAAACTCAAAAGCCTGCAAAACAAAAAAACTGTGATAAATTGCATCACAGTTTTTTTGTTTCATTCTTATTTCTTTATTTCAGAGGCATATTTTGCGCCATCATCTGTTTGTTTTGCTTCCGCAGTAAGTTTAGCTGAATAAGTAGCCGCCTGGTACTCGTTTCCTGCATTTTCATCAAGCTTTACATCAAAGATGATATCAATAAATTGGTCAGATTTCAAAGTGAAGAATTTGTCATCCCCGATTGTATATTGCTTGCTGCCATCTCCAGCTGCCTTGTTGGAAGCAGCTGCGGCCATTGACTGGAAATCTGCAGAAGATAGTTCACCTGTTACAGCTTCCACTCCTGCAGGAAGAGCAGGCAATGCAGGTGGGGCTGCTAATGATTTGGCTAGTGACGGTGCCGGATTATGGTTTCCTTTAAAGAAGCCTTTTTCCCACTCATTTTGCCAATCTTTCATAACATTTCCGTTTGGCTTGCTCTTATATTTAAAGGCAATGTAGTAAATTTTGAAAGGTGCAGCCGAAGCTTTATCTACGGATGCAGAGTATGTAAGCTTCAGCACCTGATCAAGGGTTCCTGTATTATCAAGGGTTATAGGATTCCCTGATACGTATTCAGAAGGCGCCAGATTTTTTTCCTCAAACAACTTAGTCGTAATAGACTTACCATCATTCACAGACAATGTGCCATCCTGGATTGTTCCGCTTGCTTGTGTTTCAGATGTAAACCAGGAATATGTGCCGTAACCTGCACTTACCAATACAGCTCCTGCCATGGATGTTGCAATTAACGCCTTTTTAATATTCTTCATTAAACCATTCCTCCTGAAAATAGTATTTATAATTGCATTTAAGTGAAACCAATAAGAATTGAATTTTAGGACTCTGTAACAGCAGGATCTTCTTTTCTGTTCAAGGCCTTTAAAATTCTCTGATACACTTCAATCAATACAAGGAGCAGCAGCGGAAGGATAATGAAGATGGAAAATCCGGCTGGACTTGCGAGAAACTTTGCGATATTACCTGCTTTCGGTACAATCACAGCAGCAGTCCCTATTATATTCTCCGGTTTAACAAGCCACTTGTCTCTTACGTTATTGTTGTCTCCTTTAGTCATGAAACCTTGCTTTGTTACTGAAACAACCCGGTGTGTGATGAGCTTTCCATCTGATATTTTAAAGGTGATGATGTCACCCTTTTTAATGTTGGCGGCTTTCTTCTCTTCCACAAAAATCATATCTCCTGCGCTAATCTTCGGCTGCATACTGTTAGTAAGAACGGTAAATGGCTTATACCCCCCAAATGATGGAATCTTATCCGGATTTCCCTGGGCCTGGTGTGTGGCAAAAACAAGAAAACCAATACAGAGGATAGCAGCTGTCATAAACAACGAAAATATGATTTTAACAATCTTCCTGTTCAATATATCACCCCGTTTTGTACTTAATAAAGAACAACTTTATATGACAAATCTACTAAACTTTCGCAGTATAGTCAATGTAAAAAAATAATTTATTTTTATTCGACGGAAATCTACAAAATTCATACAGTATTTTTACCATTTTCACTCCTCCAGAGACTTTTGTCCCAGAAAACAAGCGTGGCATGTTCTCAATTAAGAAAAAACGAAAGAAAAATTCCTAATTTTTTACAATAACAACTCTTTAAATCTCCTAAAAATAAAGAGAAAGTATCTTCATTTATGTCGAAATTTGCTGAATAACTCTGCTACCACTATTAAATGTTATGAAATATTATAATATTGTGACAAATAATTAGTAGGGGGTTTTCCATTGAAAAGAGTTTTCAAGTCTAGTATCACAGCCGCCATTTTTGCCGGTACTTTCTTCTCCGGCTTCCCGGTACATTCCCCGGGACCAGTCAATGCCAATCAGCTTAAGGACTCTGCACAATCTCAAGTCTCTCAATCACAAAGTTCGCTGGATCTTTCCATCGTTAACGATGATAAATTGATAGACTCTCTTATCAAACGCGGAGTCATCTCCAAAAATGCCTCAGAAGCAAATAAACAGAAAGCCCTGCAAAACTACATTGCATTCAAGGGCAAGGCAGATAAAGTTCAGACTGCTGATCCTCTTGCACCAAAAGCAAAAGCTGCTGAAGCTAAAAAACGCAATAAATTCAAAAACTACAATAAAGGCCACAAAGGTAAGAATAACCTGAAGGGTAAAAACCATCCTGATCCTGTCAAAGAAACTCCATACACAGGAGCAAAACAGTCTGTGAAAGTTCTTACTTTAATGGTGGAGTATTCTGATTTTAAGCATAACAACATTAAGCCTGGTGAGACAGATAACTATTACCAAGACTACGATACGAAGCATTATGAAGATATGATTTTTGGCGCTAATGGAGTCAAGGGCCCAAATGGGGAAAATTTGGTTTCACAAAAGCAGTATTATGAGCAGCAATCCGGCGGAACCTTCACGATCGAAGGACAAGCCTATGGCTGGCTGAAGGTCCCAGGCACAGCAGCTTTTTACGGAGCAGATAACGGAAAAGGCGGCCACGATAACGTAACTCCTGGCGGCTCGAAGGCATTAGTAAGAGATACGTACGCCGCAGCAAAAGCTGCAGGCATCCCCTTACAAGACTATGATTTAGAAGATCCACACGATTTGGACGGGGACGGAAATTTAAAAGAGCCAGATGGCTTAGTTGATCACCTTCAAATCATCCATTCCGGAATGGGGCAGGAAGCAGGCGGCGGCTCACTTGGTGATGACGCAATCTGGTCTCACCGTTCAGCAGCTTTAGTTGATCCTGATGGCTTAGGAAAAGGATTACCTGGTTTCTATGATTACACGATGATGCCGGAAGACGGAGCAACTGGCGTTTTTGCTCACGAATTTGGACATGACCTCGGGCTGCCTGATGAGTATGATACCCAATACACTGGAACTGGAGAAGCAATTGGCTACTGGTCTATCATGGCTTCAGGTTCATGGGCTGGAAAGATTCCAGGAGCAGAGCCTACAGGATTCTCTCCATGGGCGAAGTCTTACTTCCAATCTACCATGGGAGGAAACTGGACAAATCCAACTGTTGTCGATTTAGCAGACGTTACAAAAAAAGGAACATCCTTCTTGCTTGATCAGGCAAATTCACCAAATGGCCAAAACCAGCAGGCTGTCCAAGTGAATCTGCCGCAAAAGAAAACACCAATCAATACTCCTGCAGCCGGAACCTATGAATATTGGGGCGGCCAAGGTGATGAAATGGATAACAGCATGGTCACAAATGTTGATTTAACAGGCAAAAAATCAGCTACTCTGACATTTGATGCTTGGTATGACATTGAAGAGCAATGGGATTTTGCCTTTGTACAGGTTTCTGAGGATGATGGAAAAACGTGGAATTCAGTCGGTAATAATCACACAAGAAGCGATGTTGTTGCTGAGGGGTACCCAACAATCATAAACTCTATGCCTGGGTTCACTGGCAATTCTAACGGATGGCAAGCGGAAAGCTTCGATCTTTCTGCATATGCCGGCAAAAAAATTCAGCTCCGTCTCCGCAGCGCAACAGACTGGGGCAGCTCATATACCGGTTTCTTTGCCGATAACATTAAAGTAACAGCAGATGGCCAAGAACTGATCAATGACGGCGGCGAAAATGGAACTTCTCCATTCACGCTTAACGGCTTCACAAAAATGGACGGCAACAAGCTGACAAACCACTACTACCTTCTTGAGTGGAGAAATCACCAGGGCGTAGACCAAGGTCTTGCTGACATCGCCCGCGGCAATTCCCTCATGAGCTATGACGGCGGATTAGTCGTATGGTATGTGGATAACAGCTTTACCGATAACTGGACGGGCACACATCCTGGCGACGGCTTCCTTGGAGTCGTAGATGCCCACGATGACACCAATCTGGTTTGGAGCACCGGACAGGAAGCATCAACCCGCTATCACCTAGCAGATGCAGCATTCAACTTCCTGCCGACTTCAGGACTAAACATTAACTATCCTGAACAAACCCTGAAGCTTCCAAGCCAAAGAGGAATCGCATTATTCAATGATAACAAAGACTACAACAACACTTACATGCCTGACGCAGGACGCAACATCGGCCACTACGGCCTAAAAGTAATCGTCGATGAGCAAGCAACTGATAAATCTGTTGGTGCGATTACTATTACTAAATAATAGAGAGATCGAAACCCCCTTGTGCGGAAAGTTGCGTTAGGGGGTTTTAGTTTGCATTCTTATAAATTAGACTGTCCCTTATCGTTTATTTTGCAGTTTCCCCTGCTAATACTTCAGATTTTGTGACACCATAGTTTTCAGGGATTACCCTTTAAACCCTAATGATTGAACCCCTTACCCTTATGACTATATAATCAAATTATGTAAAATACTTATAAAAGAGGCGATATTAATGCAGCGATTTAGCATACTCTATTCCCTGATATCGGTATTTATTTTGCTGGTTGGCTGCCAAGATAAGGTAGATGGAATGAACAAGCAAGAAGTTGAGAAAACAGCAAGGCATGTAGCTTCCGAATACTTATTGATGGAAGAAAAAAGAGAGTTCATTCCTACAGAAACCGAGTTTCATGAGGAAGTAGCTCCAAACATTGTTTATGTAAACGGATACTATAAAGACAATAAAAATGATAAAATGTTCGTCATGATAGATTTTAAAAATGAATACAATGTGGATGCATATGGTGAATTGAAGTGAATGATCCCTTCATTTGTTACTTATCAATAATAAAATAATCATTGAAGGCTCCAACTACATCAAATTCCGATGTCGCAGATTTTAGCCAAACATTCATACTAGTTCCCTCTATTTCCTATTATATTCAGCCGATATCAACAAATTTCTTGGTTCTTTAAATCGGCACCAGCATTCTCTTTACCCTTATTGGGTGTAAACACAAATTTCACATCAAAAAGGAAATGAATGATAATGCAGATCCACAGGTTTCCTGTAATCAGATAGATATAGAAGAAAATCCCTCCAATATACGCTGTCCCGATTACTCCCTTCAAACCCTGATACAAATGAACAATTCCAAACAAAATACCGCCAATCACGACCATTGCTACCGGAGATAACTCAAACGGAAGGTGTTCGAATTCATACAGCATAACACCGCGAAAAATAACCTCTTCACAAACCCCTGCCGTTACTGCAACCAAAACAAATAAAAATCTTTCCTGCAGAGTAGTTGGAAGCAAAAATAAAATGCCCTGCAGCTGTTTATCAATGAAGCCAGAAATTGTCCCCCTAATTTTCTTAGAAAAATGAAACAAAAGGATATACAACCCTATGACCAGCACAGCACCTCCTCCAAGTCCCCAAATCCAATCCGTCTGTGTGTTGTACAGAATCGGGTCATTTACGTTGAATAAAGCCCCCCACGAGCGATGTGTGACAAGCCAAAAGATAAAAAGAGTGCCAACAATAGTCCACTGCGGAACAATCGTTTTCACATACATGCGGCGCTTATCCGTAAAGTCTCCATTTTTCATATAAAAATAGTCCCAGATGGGGTAGCCAATGATTATACCAAGCAAAATGGCTGTTATAAAAACCATAGTACCTTCTCTCCTCTTCCAAATGTTCTGTGGGCAGTTCCTTTACTTTCTAAATATGGTTATATTTTCTTATATTAATATCATACACTATTTTACAAAAACTTGTAGAGAGTATTTTGACTTGTGGCAATTGAAGTTATGAACTGTGAGTTTATAAAACTGCAAAAAAAGGATATTACATTAGCATATAGACTTGAAAAGTATAAACTTGCGACCATGAAGTATGTCAGATACATAGCGAAAACCTGTTAACATTGGAGGCAGCCTATGGTTAAACCAAAAATACGATTATTATTCTTTTTAGTTATTATCCTGCTCTTAGCAGGATGTCAAATGAATAGAAATGAAAATGAGCCGGTGGTGAAAAAACATAGCGAGAAGAAGGAAGAAGAATTACCGAAGACAAGAGCTTTTCAGAACGCATTTACAAGAGGATTTATAGCATCCACAGATGAAGTTGAAAACGGATATTACGCATTTACATCCAAAACCGGCCACTATACCATGTTGTTTCCTGAGGATGGATCCATATCTAAACAAAGTTATTCTAACGAGGAAAGTAAGACAGAGTCTTTTTTGGCAGGTATTAAAAACAAAGGCCTGCCAAATGCTTCTCTAAGTGTTAGTTATAATGCCAACACTTCTAATACGGCTAAAGGGCTTCAGTATTCTTTAAAATTTCTAAAAAGCCAGGCGGATATGAAGGAACCATTCCATCAGAAAAAAACCAACGATTCAGTTATTTATTGGTCAACTTTTACAATCGATCAAGACGCATATGGGTACGGTGCCTACATCCACCCGTCTACAGGAAAAGGCGGTATTGAAATGATCTACTCTGTAAAGTGTGATAGTGCTGCGAAGTGTGTTTTTGATAAAGAGGTGAAAAACCAAGCATCTAGAATTTTTTCTTCCATAAGATTTGATCACAAGTAAGAGAGCAGCAAACCCAATCAGTGACAAACAATACTATATACGAATGAAATACGATTTAGATTAACAAATTCACAGTATAAATCTATGAGTAATGAACCACCTTTGCCAAATGATTGCGTTAAGATTTAATAATTTAATAAATGCGCAGATGAGAGAACGCTTGTCGCATTTTTAAGATTTATAATAACTTGTTTTTGTAGCCTAAAAACACTTGCACGAAAGACCTTGGAAATAACATTAAAGTAAAATAATATATTTTAAGTTTATACACTTGTAAAAAAAGGGTATTCAGTAGGCATATAGACTTAATAAGTGTTGCCTTTTAAGAAAAATGACTTATGTAAAAATACGGAAATTTATTTTACAATAAATATTCGAATTATTTTAATAAAACCTGAAACGTGTCAGATACATAACTAGAGAACTTATTAACATTGGAGGCAACCTATGTTTAAACCAAAAAAACTATTATTATTTTTTTTAGTAAGCGGCTTGCTGTTAGGAGGATGTCAAATGAACAACGGTGCGAATGAACCGGTGCAGAAAAAGCCGATTGAGAAGAAGGATGAAGAGTTACCGAAGGCAAGAGCTTTTCAAGATGATTTTACTAAAGGTTTTATCGATTCCTCAAAGTCCAAGGAAGACGGATATTTTATCTTTAAATCAAAAACGGGTAATTATAAGATGTTAATTCCAAATGAGGGAATAGTAAATGATTTTAGTTATTCAAATAAAGGAAATAAAAGCGAATTTTATACAGTTAGTATTAAATATAAAGACGGATCCGAAGCCGCCATGCAAATTAGTTATAATGGAGAACTTTCTAATAGTCGAGATATTGTCAAATATTCATTGGAATCCCTAAAAAATGAATTGGATATAGTAACAAAATTTAAAAAGATCACTACTGATAAGAATCAAATCTATGCTGCACCTTTTGAATTAAAATATAAAGGCTCAAGAAATTATGGTTATGGAGGATACATCTATCCTTTAGAGGGTTATGGTGGGATAACGCTTCATTATTTCAAACAATGCCTCAATAATGAACAGGACTGTAAAAAAGAAACAAGTGAACAAACTAAATCAACGGCTGTCAAAATCATGAGTTCGATAACTTTTATAAAAGAGAAAGAAAGTGATTAAAACTATGAACTCAAATGAAGTATTATTTACGAAAGAATTACGTTTAAGGTTAACTGAGCTTGAATATAAAGATATCACTACTAAGTCTTTTGCCGAAGAGGTCAAAAAAATTTATATCGAAGAGACAGGTAAGCCATTACCTGCAAATATTAATGTTATTAGATCTAAAGATGTAAAAAAAATAAATAGGGATATACCGTCTTCTTATGACGGAACAGCTATCCACTTTTACTCTAAAGAAAAAAAAATAGATCAAATATATGTAATTTCACAGGGAACTGCTAACGGTGATGACTGGGGATATAATATAAGAGCCATGATAGCTGGAACGGACCATAGCCAAGCACAAAACACATCAATTTTTGTTAAAGAAGCTATAAAAACTTTTAAGAAAGGGAGTGAATCAACTGGAAATCCTAGTGTAACTGGCATAAGTCACTCACTTGCTCATAATAATAACAGCTTAGCTCTCCTAAAGGATCATGTTTTTGATAAAACTTATAGTATAAACGGAGCTCAGACTAACTACTATGAATTATATAATTATGATCCAAAATTTCGAATTGCTGTAAATACAAAATTCCACATACCTTTAGGTAATTTTAAAGCTATTTTAAAATTACCTCCCCAGCAATTAAAAGAGTTTACTTTATCTTTTTATAAAGAAGATGCCACAAATATGTATCAAGATATCTCGGCAGATGATCCATTAAACGCGGGAACTGCCAATACTAGGGGATTTGTAACATTAGGTCAATTGAATATCATTGACACAGACTCTAACCACCCAGGAATTAAATCACTCATTGATAAAATTCCTGATAAAGACGTCGCAGACCTCCAAAAAATTGCGATTCAATATGCTGAGATGTCTGAAAAGAAGGCTAGTAATAATGAGATTATTCAAGAACTTACTGGCGTCAACATGGAGCTTGCGAGCAAATTTCAAAAAAGCGACGGGTTATGGGGTATTGCAAAAACCTACTATACAGATAGCAAAGAGATAAACGATATGATCGAGGACATGGACAACAAATTCCCGCCACTTCTGGAAAAGGTTAAAAAAGTCACTAGTAACTCTACCATGATTTTTGATGAGCTTTATAAAGGAGATTATATTTCTGCTAAGCAAAAAAAGGTAGCAATAGAGGAAATGAATAATATTCAAGTTATTTTGGACGATATGGAAAAATCTATTGGTTCAATGCAAAATAGCAGAGAATTTGCTGCTTCAGGACACCAAATCTCTATTTTAGGCGGAGATATTGGATCCGGAATTCGATTGTTTAATGCAGCCAAGAAATTAATGAAAAGCTTTGATCATTTAAAAAAAGCACTCGGCCCTGCTATGAACACTATTGTAGAAGGTCACAGTATTAACCAAATGTTAAATGCTATTGGAAAAGTAAAAAACAAAGCTTACATTGGTCAAGATATGATCTTAATGACCGGAAAGAATCAAGAAATTAAAGTAAATGTGTCAGCAGCCGTCCGCATGTACCAAGAAGGACAGGCAGTTTTGACAGAAAAAAAAGCACTTATTACTCAGTACAGTACTGCCTTCTATCAAGAAGTAACGGAAGACTTTTCAAGCCAAAAGCAAAAAGTGATGACAGCGATTAATGATATTGAAGATCATCCGACTGCTCATATTGATTTATTAAATAAGCACGTTTTTTCTATAGGCAAAAGCATTTGGGTCGAAAGCGCTCAAGTCCATGATAGCATTCAGCCGTTAACAGGTTTAGATATTTCACATATTATTGAAGCACTCACAAAAGCAGTAACAGAAAGTACTCATTTTTTGGAAACGGCGCGTTTAGGCATCCAAAAGTTGTTTGCGAAAGATCATAATGTAAGTATGCTGTTCGACTATTATCCAGGAGGTAAATGACAAATGGAATTTTCTGAAAGTAAAACTGCCATGATCTATGAGCGCATCTTACCTAAAGAAGACCTAACATGCAAAGTAAAAATCTTTCAAGCACTCACAGACGAAATGGCGAAAATTGATCACACTCTCGAAAAGAAAATTGAAAATATTTCTGTGGAAGACAAAGCGACGGGGGAAATTATTCATGCTATTTTAGAAAAATCAAAAGAACAAATGGCTCAACATCTTGCTTTATTAGAAAACATTGATGATCAAATGGCGAAACTAATTTCCTCCTATGACCAACAAGTGGATTCCATGAAAAGTCAAAGTATGACCTTTCAATATTTAGAAGAGGAATTTGGCACTCTTACTCTACCACTCTCTTCTCCCCCACCTATTCCAGGGAGAACCCCTCCATTTAAATAAACAAACCCGCAGCACCTTTTGCTTTTGGTCTGCATCTGCTTACTATGAAATTAGTAATAGCCCACTCAAAGGTTTTCGAATAACGCAAAACTTAAATCTAATTATAAAGGGATTGATCTTTTTGAGCAAAAACCTACTTCTCCCTCTGCAACACCAGCACATTCGTCGTATAGTAAGAAAAGCAACTTTCTTATGAAGTAATGGCGGAAAAATACGAAAAAAAGATAAAGACTTCATAAAAAAGGAAATCCTAATTGGATCTCCTTTTCTCGCTTAATAAAATGAATAATTATATATCAACAACCCACCCTGCAAGATGATCGGTCATAAATACTTCTTGATTAGGTGAAAAGTAGGCTTGACTCAGTTGAAAAATAAATTTTTTATCCTCTGTAACTCCCCCGGCATCCCAAGTCGTATCCTGAGAATACCAGTGGCCATTAATATAGGTTTCAACCCATGCGTGGTTATATGAAATCCCCATCCCAGAACCAACTGGCTCCCAGTTTGATACAAGTCCCCAAATGACCTTCGTTTTTATGCCTGCTGCTCGGTTAAGCGCAGCTGTAAGTTTGCTGTAACCATCACAAACAGCTCTCTTTCTATGAAGAACCTCAACAGCTGTATAACTGTGGATGTCTCCGGTGAAATATTCCTTTGTATCGTAGGCAATGTGAGTGCTAACCCAGTCATGGATAGCTTGAGTTTTTTCTAAATCATTTTTCTTTCCTTTAGTAATACTACTTGCCAGTTTAATAATTTCACGGCTATTGCTCTCTATATCATCTGAAGCCAGAAGATAATTTTGTTCTTTTACTTCTTTGGAAAGAGGGAGATTCACAGTGAATAGATTGACCGTTTCTTTCTTCAGCGGTTTTAGTGAGTTTCTGTCATATAGGGAGACAGAATACTTGCCTGGTCCGTCAGGTAAATAGATGGACTCATCGATTGTTTTATTTTTTACTTTTACTATTTTATAGCGCGGAAGTCCTCCTTGCTTTTTAATCTTGATTAATACTGGCTTAAGGCTGTTGACCTTTCCCCATAAATAGACTATTTTACCATCTTTTAACGGCTGCGAGATAGTCAGTCCATCTTTTGTAACATACTTGGCAATTATGGCAGCTTCCTCGGCAGCCTGCTTTTTTAAATTGTTATACTCATCGAGTCCTATCCGGTTTATAATATTCGGCATATTAAGCTTTTTAGATATGATTCCTAAAGGGGCTGTCATGACACCGTTTGACAGCTCAACCGTTTCTTCAAGCTTTACAGGTCTCCCGTTCAGCTTTGCCGTCCTTTGGCCTGCCGTCAGTAAAAACACATTTTTTCCTTTTGAAAGAGTCAACGACTTTTTATTCGCTTTCCAATTAATTGAGATTCTGCTGTCCATGCGTATCCCAGGGATGATATCGAAACAAAAGTGTTCCTTTCCGTCACTCCCGAAAAAATTGTCCGGAAGAAAAGCATAGTTCGGCACCACCGTAGTAACTTTCGTAATCGGCTTCGCATTGATTGCTTTAGGGAGAAGAAATAAAATTCCGATGGAACAAAATAATAACACAAGAAACCTTTTTAAATCGATCAAACTCTATGTCCTCCTCGTAAAGATTTTGCAAGTATGTCTTGTTTTATATTTAAAAAATTATATCTTTTTTCCTGTGTTTATTGCAGCTAATCACAATATATAGTGTCCATTTCGGGGAATACAACTAAATATGCTAATGACAAAAAGATAAAACCCCTTTTTTCACTAACAACTCTTTGAAAAAGGGGATTTGCCTACACTATGAAGCATCATTCTTATAATGATGCTATGAAATAGTAACTTGGACAAACACAAGAGCAGCATTTGGATATCGGAACTTTTATGTATTTTTATAACTCTTTTCAATCGACATTCAATTTTATTTACTGAACGTCGTGCTCTTGTCTTTTTCATTATATAATTTTAATATTTGCTCAATATCTGTTTTAACATCGAAAACATCCATGTCATCATCATCATCAATATTATGTAATTTTTCCAATACTAAGTCTTCCTGAAACTTCAATTCTTTCCTAATGCTTAGATCTAACTCATTGAATATTTCTGATTTTTCTATATTTTTAATCATTCTTAATTGGGTGTTTAAACCTTCTTCCAACAATTCTAAAAGTGTGTCTATATCCATATATTCTTCAAATTCTCCATTTTCACGATAATTCTCAATTCTATTTACATACGGCTTTAGAGAATTCTTAATAATTTGATCATATCGCCATTCCAATTTTATTTTTTCTTTCCTTTCCTTCATTTGATCCTTAATCGTTTGATATAAAGTAAGCATATCTTCAAGCATATTAAAGTCTCCTTAGTAATGAAATCTGTAAAATTATGTTTACAACTTGTGTTTAAACGTGGAAATACCAAATTAGAATAGTATCAAAAACTATTACTTCCTTTAGAGGTATTCCATCAATTAATCAGCACATTTTTTATGAAATAATATCCTTTATCGGTCTTTTTTAACGATAGAATACTACCAATAACTTAATTATAACAGTTATAAAAATAATAATATACATATTTTGCTAATATCTAGGTAATTTTAACCAAAATACGACATGAATCATCAATGGTGATAGTTATTTTTACTTATTTAAATTTCGTAAGTTGAAGATGATAAAAATGCTTTCTTAAATATAAATTAGCTGCCATGTTTACTGTAGGATGTCCTGTTAGCTTATCTACCGTTGTTAAGTCTACTCCTTTTCGAAGAATACTCGTTGCTAAGCTTTGTTGAATAGATGAGAATGCAGTTTTAGTTTCGAACCGCACCACTCACCTCTGTGCAATGTATTAGCTCCTCGGCTGACCAACAGGTATTCACTATTAGAAATGCTAATGTTTCTTTGGTAATTCAGTTCGCGATGATAAGCTGGTATTTCCTGCCCTCGTATCGCGCTTTTACTCAACAAACGCTATAACCTAGGGCCGGATCTTGATGGCATAATTCTTCTCAATCAATAAGCACTGATACCGTTACATAAAGGGGGTGCTTTCCGCACTGGCAGGCATAGCGCGTGCGTAAAGGTTGGTGAATAGAATCGATTATTTTGATTTATTACGAAACGAAAATGATACAGGATTAGAAGAACATACTTAAAAACATACAACATTAATGAAGAAATTAAAGGTCAGAGCCTCTGGGCTGTTTTTGGAAACAACCTTCCTTTAAGTGAAATACTGCTACATCATGAAGCAGATGTTCATCAGAAGGATGACACGAACAGATCTGCCCTTCACATTGCCTGTTATTTTGGCTTCTATGACATCGCAAGCTTTTGATTGAGAATGGTACTGAAGTGGATGCTGATTGCTATAAATGGGCAAGTAGAAGTTGGAACGGCCGTTATCAAGTAAATATAATGGAGTAACTTAAAGCATGTCCAAACGACTTAGAGGGAGGAAAAAGTTTGACGAAGTTTGTTTTTTTCAATGATACAGGGCGAATCGTTCGAATGCATCCAGCCACTTTCATTCACGGCTGTCAAGGCGAAAAAGCAGCTATAAAGCCTCTAGAAGAGCGTTTATTTCTTCTACCTCAAGGGACTTATGCTGCAATTAAGCTTTGGGATTATGGAGAAGACATTGGGCTGCAATTGCTAGTATCCCCTCGTTTTGATTGAGGAAGGTGTCTAATAAGGAGCGGAAGTCATTCACCCGTTCCTTCTTCCTCATATCCCCCTACTCTACATACATTCACATTTCTTCCGTAGGTTTTCAACAAGCCGGATGTCAACTTCAAGGACAGAAGCGATCTCTTGATCATCCCAGTCTGAATTTTTTGACCTTGTAAATAATTTCTTGCTGCATTGCCGCTTGAACATTATTAATTAAAGGCGACTCTCTCATATGATTGCCCCCGTTTATTTTTTTCAAATTGAACAGAAAGGCTTCTTATTTACTTTTTCTCTATCTCTATACGGCCGTCTGCGTACTCTCTAACGGTATTGCCTTTCTCATCCATATAAACAATATAGGTGCCATGTAACCTTGCTTCTTCCCTTGCCTTTTCCCCGGTCTTTTTTATTATTTCCTTGAGGGTATCACGGTCTATATGCATCAATGTTTCCTCCACAATTGCTTTATCGTTTACTTATATTATTAAAGATAAGAAAGAAAAAGAAAAGCCCTATAGAGTTTTTGACTCTACAGAGCATTCCTTCTAAGCTACCAATCTTCGAAATCTTCGGGGAATGACAGACACCCATCCCTATACTTAAACATATAATTTCTTGTTTTCTCTTTGCAGAAAAAAGCTTTACAGTCTACTGGTTATCAATCAAATTTTATTTGCGCCGATATAATTTATGAGGTGATATGGAATGCAGATAGATTTTAGCCCTTTAAATCCATTTATGGATGATTTATTTATTAACCTTTTATTAGTTCTTTTAGTTCCCTTTGTACTTTCAATGGTAATCGGATTCATACTTTTAAAAATCAAAATCCCTAGAAATATCGCATCTACTATTACAATATTTTTGTTCATCTACGGAGCGTATAAAACTTTAATTATGATAACCGGTTAGGTGCCTGTTCAAGAGAATTTAATAGTGATTGTAGTTGGATGGTTGACACCATCCTTTTTATATTTCTAAGAACATATATCTAATATTACTTTCTGATGTTCGTAACAATAGATTTTTCCTTTGAATTTTTGGTATGATAAGCAGAAATTTTTAGCCTTCTTAGATTCTATCTTTTCGCAAATACAACACTTGCTGTGTTCACTTTCCTTCTCGTCTACTTTATCCTTCATTATTGAAAGAAGAGTATTATTTCTTTTGTTAGTTTGTTACCATCTTTATCAGTACCTACTACTTTAACAACTTTAGTAGATTTGTTCCATCTACTGCACCATTACCAAAATACAATTAACCGTGTTTTTCCTTTAAATTCATCAGCATGAAAAAGAGCACCCAAAGGATGCCCTAGAAATCAGTCTAAGTTTTTAATAACTTTATTATCTCTCTCTGTCTCAATATTAAGATCAATAGAATACTTAACACTTGGATCGCTCACTTTTTGGACGACTACTACCAGATTGTCCTGTCCATAATCACTACTATCTGTATTGGTTAGAATGTTAAATTTAAGAGTATTACTACTTGAAACGGTTACAGATACACCATCTTGAGGGCCAGAGAAGTAACCGATTCTGTCATAAGCTGTTTCTCCATTTTTAAATTCTACATAAACAATGTAATCTGATCCACCAATGTTTGTTTCTTTATAAACCTCTGAGCTCATATATCTTGTAGCCGTATTTCCATAGGTTCTGTAGATAGCCGATTGCGGTGCTACTGCTTCAGTTAGTGTTATTGTTTGTCCTACTGTACTAAAGTTAACATCATTTAGTACCCAATCGTAAGTATTATTTTCTTCAGTTGATTCTGGTTCGCTATTCTCGTCTTATCCCTCTTTATATCTCGGTTTTATAACGAGCCTTCACCGTGCAAGCGACTTTCATCGCACACGGCGATCCGTCAGCAAATCTCTTTTTTCTTATTTCCCCAATAAAGTATATCGACAGAAATTCAAATTAGTTTAGTGCTTTATTAAACAACCTGCTTTTAATGTATAAGAAAAAACCTCACCTTTGAAAGGTGAGGCATTCTGCTAACATTAGTTATTCACTAAATACAATGTATGTGTTTTGGCAGCATTAGATTTATTACCACTTGCATCAACGGCATACACAGTAATATATACAGTATCACCATCTTGAACACCTAGACTATCTAAAACCGTACCTTCGCCATGTATAAGATTATTACCTGTATATGTTCTTGGATATGTTTTAATGACGCTATCAGATGTCGGTGATGCTTCTGTACCTTTATTAAAGTAAACTTCAAAATGATCTAAATCTGCATCACTCGTTTGGTCATCCCATGAAAATCTCATTGTGTTTAAGCCCGGTTTATCAATTAATGTTAAACCCGCTGGTGTATTTGGTGGTGTTGTATCACTATTCTCGTCTTATACCTTCTCTTTATCTCAGTTTTATAACGAGCCTTCACCGTGCGGGCAACTTTCATCGCACACGGCGATCCGTCAGCAGTATATTATGTTGCTTATTTCACCATAGACTATATCGACTAATATTAATTTTAATTTAGTAACATGACCAGATATGAACAAACTTGTTTAAGAAAAAACCCCACTAATAAAGGTGAGGTTACATTAAATCAATATGAATATTCGATGATTATATTAATTTTACGACAATCTCTTGGGGAAATAAGCCGTTAAGATCTACTACTGACTGGGTTCCTTCGCTCCTGCTAGTTTTTCCCTTCTCGTATGTTACCATACAAGTCCAATCGGCTAGCAATCCACACTACTATGAACCCGCCGCCATCCTGCCAGCCTCTTAGGTGCTAACCCACCTCTTCTGACAAGACTTCAAACGTTCCATTGTTACCATCCCTCTTTTTGATGACCGTAGGTCTCCACTATTCAGGAATGAGAAAGATCAGCTTAATAGTCAATTGACTGATCTCCGTTAAATCATTTCAGATTCAAGGATGAACACTAAACCCCTAGCAATTCGTAATGCTCACTACCTCACCCTGCCTAAGCATGGATTCGTCTCCTAACCATAGCCACCTTTTACGGAACCCCGCCTCAATTTCATGAGTACGACTTCACCTGACTTCACCCCTTCAGTTGTATTAGAACCTCATTGGATGCAGGAGGATTAGGCATTTACTACTAACTATTTAGTAAGTGTGGGAAATTCACCCACAATATGGTAACAATAGTTCAAAAAAAACACCCCACGGATGAAACCGTGAAGTCAATGCATGGGGTGTTTTCTCGACTTTTTTCGCTAGTAATCTAGCTTATAAAGTAACGTTTCGTTTAGTTTTATTAAGGAGTTACAGGAGCAACTACTGTAAACTTGACAGCAGTTGTCTTTCCATCTAATAGATACGTTACAGTGAATGTATCGCCTGCGTCAGCACCAGTAATATCGGTAGCAGTAGTACCATTAGATGCAACAGCAAAAGTATGTGTTACACCAGCATCTTTAACATTAGTAACTGTAATTTTTGGAGCTGGAGCACTTACTTCTACACCATATTGATCTGTTACCTTCAATACTGCATTTAAGGAGTCAGCGTCAACAGCGGCACCAGATAAATCAGATTCAGCAATTGATGCAGTTCCATTTGTTACAGCATCAGTAAACTCAATCTTGTCAGCAGCTGGAGCAACGCTAGAAACCACAACATCTTTAGTAAGAGTAGCAGGAGCGTCTAGTCCATCAACAATTACAGTAACTTTAGTAGTAAGTTGTTGATCGTCACCAATTGTCGTTGCATCGTCAGTAGCATCTAGAACTGCATTTAAAGTTCCATCAGCAGCATTATATGCAACATTATTAGTATTTGTAATTACTGTGTAATAAGACTTAGGAAGTAGAACTTTGGTTCCGTCAGCACGAACACCGTAAACTTTCAAAGTACGAGTGTAGTCTGTTGCAGACCCGTCTGCATATAACGCCGCAACGTCACCAATTTCGTAAGAAGAGTAAACTGACTTGTCAACCACATTGAAAGTTTTCTTAATTGGGCTAGTAGCAACATCTTGGAAAGAATAAACTCCAGAAGTGTTTGCAACTGACTGTTGTAGTTTGAAAGTAACGTCTTCGCTACCTTTATTAGCTCCTGAAAGTGTGATAACTCCATTATTGGCAGTTAGTGCTTCACTATCAACATCTACAGCGTTATTATTAGCTTCATCAGTAGCAACGATTTGGTATTTACCCAATTCAGGTGTATCAGACAATTTGTCAGTAAGGTCAAAAGTACGTCCATATTGATCCTTAACAACAAAGTTATCCAATTCAAGGTCTACTGATCCAGTAGAAGCAAGAGTTGTTGTTACATCATTTAATGATTCAATAGTTGCTGGATATGCTTTTTCTTTAACATCAATAGTCAATTGAGATACTTTACCAGTACCATTAACTGTAGCTACAAGAATTTGAATGCCTTTAGAGTTAGGAGCAGTATATTTTAATACTGCAGATCCATCAGCAGCTTTTGACAATTGAGTTCCTGATGGTAGTGAAACATTACCATTGATTTCATCGTATTTAGTAACCGCGTTTCCATATTGGTCAACTGCTGTAAACGGAAGAGTAACTGTTTCACCAGCAGCTACTACTTGTGCAGGTGTACCAAGCGTAAATGTCTCAAGTGCTGGTGAAGCTTTAACATTCACTTCGAACTGTGATACTTTACCAGTTGTTTTAGAAATGGCTGTTACAATTACTTTTCCACCCTTAGAATAGTTAGTTCCTTCAGTGAATTTCAAACCAACTTTGTCTTTGTTTGCGCCTTGGCCATCGTACGCTTTATCAATTGCTAGAATTGATGGGTTAGAAGAAGTGAACAATACATCGTTGTTTACTTGAGCAGCATCAGCAACTCTTCCATATTGGTCTTTTGAAGTCAAAAGTAATGCAAAATCAGTAGCCTCTAAAGATCCAGAGATTTCTTTGCCATCTTTGTTATAAAGACCTGCAAAATCAGTTGTGTCAATTGCAGATGCATCACTAACAGTAACTACTGAAGAAACTACTGTATTAGTGCTAGCATTAATACCTGTTAACGCTACTTTATCACCAGATTTGAAATCAACAGTGTTAGCCAAATTTACAACGCCTTTGTCATTGTCTGTTGCTACAACACCATTAGATCCAGTCCAGCTAATAGAAGTAGCAAGCGGAGAGCTAGTTACATCTTCACCGTATTGGTTAAGAACACGGTAAGCTACTGTGGCAACTTGTTTATTACCAGCACTTACAGGAGCTACTTCACCAAGAAGTTCAATTTTTGCAACCTTTTCATTGGCAACAGTTACAGAACCAGTTAGAGGTGAATCAGTAAGACCAGTTACATTAACTGTATAGTCACCTTCAAACAATTTGCTCGCTAATTCAAGTTCTACTGACTTGTTATCAGCAGATGGAGTAGTTTTACCAACGTTAACAACTACTGAACCTTTTTTAACTTCGAATTTAGCTTTTGATGCATCAATTGCTTTGCTGAACTCAACTTTGATTGTTTTAGCGTTAATCGCACTTACTGATTTAGTACTTTTTTAGTTCTTATGTTAGTAATTATTTATTTTAATTTGTACATGATAATCAGGCAAATCAGTTTTATTTAGTTAAGGAAAAATATGTTATTATTATGATTGTTACATTGTAGTTAGTTAAATCTAAAATACATGAGTCTAAATAGACGAGTCCCTATATCTACTTGGATTCTTTGGAGTTGAAAAAAGATGGATTTTTATAATATTGGTTATAAAGAACCAATGTCGCAATATGGAGTGTATTTAATTAAAGATGGGTGGAATGACTTTGGTTATTATACCCTTTATAACATGTATTTTGTTGATGAATCTCTGAATAACCATCACATAGGACTCATAAAGATAGGCATGTTTACTGGAGATAATATCACAAGAATTTCAGACACATTTGAAAATCTCAATGAATCTCTATATTTTAGCTTAGGGCAAGACAGAGATTATTATGAAAATCTAAACAAACTAGGGTCTAAAGTAAGAAATGACATTCTAGATGCATTAAAGGATATTGCAAAGAATTTAAATCTTTTCGAAAAAGTGAGAGCCTTAGATGTAACACAAAAATCGTTACTACGAGGCATTAAAGTATTCACTGTAAAGGACCAATTCCATAGAATAGCTAAAGGCGGAGTACCACTGACCCCATACCAATTTAGTTATCGACACTTTTATAATCAAAATGACTCGGTTGTTTTTGAATTTGAAGTGGAACCAGATTCAATGCCACCAACTAACATTCATGCACTTATTGGAAGTAATGGTGTTGGAAAAACAACCATTATTAATGAAATGATTCAATCTTTAGTAAGCAGTTCAACCTTCGGAAAACAGAGTAATAATTTTTTTAATTTAGACACACAAGACTCCACAACCTTATTCGCAAATACAATCTTCGTTTCGTTTAGCGCATTTGACAATACACCTCATTTTCGAAGCATAGTTGATGAAGAAAAAGGAGTTTTATACTCATATATAGGATTAAAAGATAGTGAGATAATCGATAACGAAAATAAAGATGAAATTCATGAAAAATACATTTCCAAAACACCTGAAACTTTAATAAGTGAATTTATACAGAGTATTAATGACATTACAAACAATAAAAAACTTGATAATTGGAAGGAATCAATTTCCAAGCTAGAAACAGACCATCTATTTAAAAGCTTGGGACTCACAAATTTCGATCTAAAACCTGTGGATGAGCTAAAACAAATATTTAATAAACTTAGCTCGGGACATAAAATCATCCTTTTAACCCTAACTAAACTAATCGAAAAAGTAGATGAGAAATCTTTAGTTATCTTAGATGAACCAGAATCTCATTTACATCCCCCCTTACTTTCGGCATTTATTAGGGCATTGTCAGATATTTTGATATCTCAAAATGGAGTTGCCATAATTGCAACGCATTCTCCTGTTATTCTTCAGGAGCTTCCACGGAGTTGTGTCTCAATAATGAATAGGAATAATACGCACTCAGAGGTTGTTCGGCCAAAAGTTGAAACCTTTGGAGAGAATGTAGGCACTTTAACCCGAGAAGTATTTGGTTTAGAGGTAACGTACTCTGGATTCTACAGAATACTAGAGGATCTGGTAGAAGAAGGAAAAGGATATGATGAAATTATAAAATTA
The DNA here is from genome assembly GCF_001866725.1 of Bacillus sp. MUM 13. Classification (NCBI taxonomy): domain Bacteria; kingdom Bacillati; phylum Bacillota; class Bacilli; order Caryophanales; family Bacillaceae; genus Bacillus; species Bacillus sp. MUM 13. The sequence goes on along the minus strand of NZ_MLYQ01000095.1, from coordinate 4,234 downwards.
TTTAATGGTCAGCTCGGCATTGAAGCTCGAACTACACTAAGATCTATTTTGTACTATAAGGAGTAGCATGTATGCGGACACTACCAAGACCCCCTTTTTCTACAGAAGATGTTTTATTAGACTGTATCAGTAACTATAGAGACCCGGATTTACATATTAGATTTTTATCTAGTAAGGAGGAAATTGTAGAATGGAGTGAAATACTCGAGAATAAAATAAAAGCGCACACTGTCTCTACAATTGAATCAGACAAATGTATCCCACAAAACATTAGCAAATCTGAAATGATAAAACTTTATAATGACAAATTTTCAAAAAAGGGACAACCCGGCAGACTTTATTATAATGACATAATGGATTTACCTAAGTACAGATTATGCCCATTGTGCGGATACCGACCAGTTGATAGTTTAGACCATTACTTACCTAAAGACTTATTCCCTGCACTTTCTATTATTCCAATTAATTTAATACCTGCATGTTTCCCATGTAACAAACGAAAACAAACTTCTAGGCCTTCTTCAGCCGAAGAAGAATTTTTACATCCTTACTTTGATAATATTGAAGATAAGTTATGGTTATATTCGGAAGTATTAGAAGAACTTCCTCTTACTGTTGTTTTCAAGGTACAACCACATAACGAATGGGATGAGATTACATCTAAGAGAGTCAAGTATCATTTTAAAAAATTTCACCTTGGACAACAATTTAGCAGTTATGCTGGAAATGAATTGTCCGGTAAGATATTTCGACTCAAAGAATCCTTTGATCAAGGAGGTTCTTCCGTAGTCAGAGATGAATTATTGAAAGAGAAAGAAAGTTATCGATTCTCAAAATTGAATTCTTGGGAAACAGCATTGTATTCCGCATTATATGACAGTAATTGGTTCTGTGAAGAGGCCTTAAAACATTCAATTAGTGAGTTGCTAGGTTAGTATTTATCTAGAAATTAATTGTAGATATAGAGATAGGACTAGAAAAATCTAGTCCTTTTTTTAAAAAACAAGCTAATTATTCAATTTGAAATTAAATTTTATCATTCAATTCTCTCTTTTAATATTGAAGTAGCATACAATTCTTCACGTTGCACCACCATCATCTCACTACATTCTTCCACCACAGGTGAATTTCCTAGTAAAAACTCACTTTTATTTATGGGATGTAATAGATACCACCTTTTATTCGAGTCAAATTCGATAGTGAAATTCACTTTAGCATCTCGTTTGAAATATGAAATTAAGGGTTTATACATTACTAAAAGTAAAAGTGTCATCAATAAATAAAGAATAGAACCTGCCATTATTTGAATACTTGCCTTTTGATTATGGGAGATTAACAATATATGTACTATCTGAATTCCCAAGGTACCTACCATATACACAGGAACAAGAATTAAATATAAAGCTGCAATAATAATTTGAATTTTACTTTCCCGATTAATCCTTTTTCCTTTTATAACCCCTAAGAAAGTATAGTATAACAAACTTACAATTAAGAAAAGCATCATTAAATAGCTTAGTTTATTCTTTAGAAAAAAGGTTGAAATCCTTACATAAGGTAATTCACTATAAATGAAGTATGAATAAAATGCTAATACAACTGTAGAAATTAAAACGAGCTGAAACCGAAAGTATACGGACCTAAACAATCTCCATTCTTTTTCCATAAGTTTTTGTTCTATTTCACTCGACGTTATCTTAGTGAAAACATTATAAATAAAGAATATGGTAATTATTAAAGTAAATGGTATCAAATTATACATTTTTAATATCAAATCCCCAAACAACAACTTTAACCTTCTCTCCTTAACCAAATTATCTGGGTGCACCCTTTACTATTCTAACATTATTTTACATAAATAAAGATATATATCTAGTACGTTTTACCCTTATCAGTTCGACGAGTTGCATTGCTACGTTAAAATTATGAAGCCTCAGTATTTTAACTCTAAAGACTATAATCCACATGTGAAAAGAAATTAAAAATCCTCATTTGCATTATTACTGCATCTAACAATTATGTATAAAAACAACGGCAACTGGATATTAATGGGAGTTAGGAAAGGAGGTGACACTTTTTGGAGCATTCAATCAATAGTCCAATTCGTTCTTTTAGTTTCAAAAATAAAAAACCAACGAAACCAATACAACGCAACTTACTCTTAGGGAATAAAATTAAGGAACTTCGAACTAAGAACAACCTAAAACATAAAGAAGTAGCAAGTTTTGTGGGTATTTCTGATGGTTATTCAAGAATGATTGAGAATGGTACTAAGATGCCCATAAAGGAGAAATTGGAAAAGTTTGAAGAATTTTATAAACTTGAACCAGACACATTAACACAATTGCGGGATTTGCAACAAAAGGAACCTTTTCAGGAAATTGAAACTGCTAAATCCATTTATGATTTTCCTGATTATATCCAATCCATAGTTACTGCATTGTCATCAATAGATGACGAAGAATTCTGCAGACAAAAAGCGATGGATTTCTTGAAGGAGCTACACGAAGATTATTTCACAAGGTTAACTCCATATGAATGGAAAGAAGTGAAGAAACAGGTTCTTTTGGTTAAACGTGCATGGAATACCGGAATTGACAAGACAAATATAGAAAATGCAAATTTTCAAGGCTATGTAATTCAAGATGAACATAAAATTTTCTTCTTTGTCGAAGTGGATGAACATGCTCTTTCACTAAATCTCCTTTATAACGAAAGGCATAATGCTAAATTATTTGAAAGCTGGTTAGGAGTTAGCAGTGTTCAGTTTATCACTTCCATGCAGCTTCCCTTTTTAAAAGAAGAGCAAAAGATAACAAGGTGGCTATGGTTTCATCCAACAGTATCAATTGTTAATATGTATAAATATCTCCAAGAAAACGGGGTTAACATTCAAAATGTTGACATAAATGAACCAAGATTATCTTGGTATATCAAAGAAATGACCTTTGATCAGGGGGATAATCATTCAGCAATGTAGAGGATAGGAGGAAGGATAAGAAAAATGTTGCAAATTACTAACTTTGATTTACATTTAAATGCGAAAAAGTTCTTAAAACACCTTTCAAGGCAAAACTATTCTCTTGAAACCATAACTGGCTATGGTAAAGACTTAGAGAAGTTTTGCAAGTTCATCTTCACGGAATACGGCGGTAATATTCTGACTAGTGAAGTGACAAAAGAAGATATACAAGATTATCTTACATTCCTAAAAAGGATGGAATTCAAGCCAAATTCAGTTGCTAGACATCTATCCACATTAAAGTCATTTTATAAATTTCTAATTTATGAAATGAACTTTGAGCGCAATGCTGCTGCTGGTATTAAGCATCCTAAAAACAATAAAATGTTGCCGTCCGCTCTTACTAAAGAAGAATTGGATCAACTTTTTAGGGCGCTAGAGCAAGAATCACCATACTTTGAAGCTTTTTTTAAGCTAATGTACTCAACTGGTAGTAGAATAACTGCATTACGTACTACATTAAAAAAGAATGTTGATTTACAAAATAAACAAATCTATTTTCCAAAGGTAAAATACAACAAAGAGCTATACTTGCCCCTTAACAACGAGATTTTACCAATATTAGAAAGACATTTATTTGACCATCGAAACAGTTTTTCCGAATTTTTATTTGAGTCTTCAAGGGAGAAGAATAAGCCTATTTCGGCGGGACTTATTAGATTAAAGTTAACCCATTTTCGTCAATTAGCGGGGATTGAGCGCCATGTTCATCCACATATGATTCGTCATACTACAGCTACACAATTAACATTAAAAAAAGTTCATCAAAAAGAAATTGCTTCTATTATGGGGCATTCGGATCTTCGATCAACGGCAACTTACCAACATCTTGTAGTTGATGATTTAAGAGATTCAATCAATAAGCTATGAATATTAGCGTAGCGAAATTTCTTCTTATTGTTAGGTTACAATCAACTATAAAGATGAATGTAGATGAAATTTTATTGCTTCGATATGATCAAGTTTCTCTGGAAACAAATATTATAACAAGCAATAATATTATCTACCCTATTGCTGATGCACTAACATTTAATCTTCTTATGAAGATTTTAGAAGCAACCGATAAAACAAGTAACTCTTTCATTTTTCTATCAACAGAAAAATGACTTTTTTACAGTCATGATATCATGGCTGTTTTTTTGGGTTTTATAATCACGATATCGTGATTTAATATCATTATGGTCACCGAACTGACCGTTTATACTTATATTT
>NZ_MLYQ01000094.1:0-6929 GCF_001866725.1 Bacillus sp. MUM 13 | reverse complement strand
GCCCCGCGGAAAGCGAGCAACCTGGAGCGGAAATCAACCGCCTTGTTTCATAGCAGCAAACAAAAACAGCCTTTTGGATTGGCAAAAGGATAAATGACGCAGGATTGGACTAATAACAGGCAAAAAAATAGACATCCTAGAATAGAAAGAGTATAAAAAAAGAAGCGGCCTTTTAAGGACGGATATTACTTATTAAGAAAGCGGTGTACTTATGAACGTTAAAATTAATCGTAATGCAGCTAAAGTATTGAATACAATTCTTGCGAGCAAGGAAGCAGAAGGCGGAAAAATGATCCGTGTCGTGATTTCTCATATGCACGGTGATCACGCACACTATGACATCGAGCTTGATACACCAAAAGAGCATGATGAAATCGTTAAAACCGACAAAGATATCGATATCCTTTTGGACAGCCGAGAAGAATTTCTTGATGGCGTCTGGATTAAATACTTTTATGTTCCACAGGAAGGGTTTGAAATTACCAATCCTTCAAAAGATGGACATGCTCATTCCCATAATCATTGATTAATCGTTCGTATATCTATAGAGAAGGGCTTGCGTTCTGAATGGAACGCAGGCTCTTTTTTTATGAAGAAAAATGTTTTATAGAAGATAGCTTCTTAAAGGATAACCTTTGTATAAATGGCCGGCTGATTTCCACTTCAGGATGCTTCGCTTTCCGCGGGGCGTGCGCTGAGCCTCCTCGACTTGCGTCTGCGGGGTCTCATCTGTCACGCTGATCCCGCTGGAGTCTTCGCACCTTTCGCTCCAATCAGCCTGACTTAACACTGGGACGCTTCACATAAAAAAACAACAATTTTTAAGAAAAGATCCTTTTGTAAAAAGATGTGTAAACTGCTGCAGGTAAAGTTATTCATTTTGATTTTGAGGCAGCATTTTTCTAAGTAATCTTATTTGGCCTCTATGATTAATTTCATCTTCAAATACGTGAAACCAGATAAAGTAGTTATTAGAGGGGTGGTTATCCCATAGTCTATTTTCATACAGCCAATTATCATTTAGTTCAGTAAATTCCCTCAACGTTCTATTTCTAACTTCCTCAAGTTTAGCAATATAGTATTCCAAGGGGTTTCCTTTAATGCAGTTTCTGCCTTGTTCTCCGAGGCTGTAGGGTGCACCCCATTCTTCCATCTCTTGTTCATTCGGCTTTCTGCCCTCAAAAATCTCAATTTGAAATCCCTTTTCAACAGCCGCCATATGTAATAAAAGTCCACCGATACTATTACCATTCTTGATCGGTAAAAAGTCTAATTCTGAGGTAGTTAATCCATAAACAGCTTCTAAAGTTGTTTTTCTTGTATAGTTCATTTGTGAGACAAGATGCCCTAATTGGGGGCTGAACCCCCTTAGCTTTTCAATCATAAACTCCATAAAATTACACCGCCATTGTTTAAATTGAAATCTTGATGGTCTGCTTTTTGCTGAATAAGATTCAATAATAATAGTACCATTAAAGGTGAATTTATTTTATCCATATTTTAGGGGGGTGAATAAAAGAAACTAAAAAATTTCAAGGCGAATGTAATACTGGCAGCATAGCTGCAGATTTTGGGACTTTTATATTTACACTGATACCAAAAAAATGTGAGAAAGTCATTGAAAAAACTAATACCATTAGTTATTACTAAACTAATGGTATTAGTTTAGTTAGTTTGGGGGGATATTAATGAAAATGACTCATATGAAGTCCTTGTATCAGCTAACATTTCTTCCGGGTTTTTTTCCTGTAAACTGCTATTTTGTTGAGGAAGAGGATGGGCTTACTTTAATTGATGCAGCACTCCCGTATAGTGCAAAAGCGATTCTTGAGGCTGCGGGTAAAATAGGAAAGCCGATTACCCGCATTCTTTTAACACACGCACATGGCGATCATGTCGGTGCACTCGATAACTTAAAAGAGACATTACAGGATGTTCCCGTTTATATTTCCGAACGGGATGCCCGGCTGCTTAGAGGAGATGTTTCGCTTGATAAGAATGAGCCGGATACACCGATTCGAGGCGGGGTTCCGAAAAGCCTGAAAACACGCGAGGACTTTACCCTAAAGGATGGAGACAGGGCGGGATCGCTGCTTTGTATATCAACACCAGGCCATACTCCTGGTTCCATGTCTTTCCTGGATACAAGAAGCAGGACTTTAATAGCCGGAGATGCTCTTCAGATTAGAGGCGGTATAGCAGTCTCTGGCAAGGTGCGTCCATTGTTTCCGTTCCCTGCCATGGGTACGTGGAATAAACAGGTTTCGATTGAAAGTGCAGAGAAACTGGCAGCCTGTGAGCCTGCAATACTTGCCGTCGGGCATGGAAAGCTTTTGCAGACACCTGCTGAAGCCATGAGGCGGGCCATAGAAGCTGCACGGGAACGCTGAAAGGAGAATGTATATGTCACCACGAGCAGGGCTTGACGAAAGCTCCGTTATTTTGGCAGCAGTCGAACTTGCTGAGAAAAAAGGCACGGAGAATGTCACGATGGCAACACTGGCAAGAAAGCTTGGGGTAAAGACACCTTCGCTATATAACCATATCGCAAGCTTAAAAAGCCTGCAGAATAAAATGGCCATTCACGCTCTCCGCCACCTTTATGCAGATGTCTCGGAGGCTGCAAGCGGAAAAAGCGGTGATGAGTCCGTTGCAAGCATCGCCAGGGCTTACGTAAATTTCGCCAGGCAAAAACCTGGCTTATATCAATCTACACTTCAGGCTCCGGATGTAAACGATCTCGAATATCAAAAAGCGGGCAGCAGTCTGGTTGACCTGATTCTTGAAAAAATGTCCTACCTGGAATTGGATGAAGACCAGGCACTGCATATGGTAAGGGGACTTCGGAGTATTCTTCATGGTTTTGCATCACTTGAACAATTGGGAGGATTCGGCCTGCCGCTTAAAGTCAATACAACGCTTGATGTAATCATTCAAACGTATTTAACGGGAATAAAGACTCAAAAAGCACATAACAAGAAGAATGAAGGAGATTTGCCTGGCAGGATTTAGAACCCGGTAAAATGGCTATAACTCTATAATAAAGGGTTATAGCCGCTTTTTATATAAAGTCCATTATTTATTTATGTACTATGTTGAATGTAGAGCAGGAAAATTGAATTAAAAATCAGAATAATTCATTTTAAGGGTTGCTGATGTTGCCAGTATATCATATAATATGATTAACAATTAGTTAATCATTAATCCCGGATGTTTGGAGATGCCGTAATAAATGGATAAAGAATATATTCACCATGCTGATGCATTAAAGGAATATGATGTGAAAAAATACCGCACACCAGATGGCTATACAAGCGACATCGCCATCTTTACTATTGCAAGTGATGAACATGCAGAGTATGGGCGCAGGCTTAAAATTATGCTCATTAAAAGAGCCCTTACAAATAATGAGGGGAAACCAAATATTGAAGGCGGGAAATGGGCGCTGCCAGGAGGCTTTGTGAACCCTGATGAAACAGCATTGGAAGCTGCTGCAAGGGAGCTTGCTGAGGAAACCGGTGTTTTGCATCTGCATTTAAAACATTATGCGGTTTATGACAAGGAAGGACGCGACCCGAGAGGCTGGATGATAACAAATGCCCATTATGCAGCACTGCCTGAGCATCTCCTCAGCAATCGAAAAGCAGGAGATGATGCGGCTGAGGTCAATTTGTTTGATGTGGAAGAAGCTTTACATCTGCCATTAGCCTTTGATCACAAACAGGTTATTGAGGATGCCCTAAAGAGCATCAAGCTCGATATGGTGCAGACCACTTTGGCAGGCAGGTTTTTGCAGGAAGAATTTACTTTATCAGAATTGCGCAGTGTTCTTCTGTGTACCGCAGAGGATATCCTCGATGAAGTGGTTAAATCGGAGCCGTTTTTCTGGAGAAAGGCTCCAAAGCTTCCTTTTATAGAAAATGTATTGAACCCTGATGGAAGCAGCAAAACCACTCAAAGAAATTCAAAATATAAAACGAAGCTTTACCGCTTTAATGATTATGAGCCAGTAAAAAGCATTTACAAATAAGTTCGGTTAAGGGGAGATAAATCGATGGCAAAAAGAGCATTGATAAATATTGATTATACAATTGACTTTGTTAATGGAGCGCTTCCTGCCGGGGAACCTGCTGAGGAGATTGAACAGAAAATTGTTGCGCTGACAGCAGAATTTCTGGCCAATAAAGATTTTGTGGTTTTAGCTATTGATCTTCATAGGGAAAATGATGCACTCCATCCGGAAACCAGATTATTCCCGCCTCATAATCTGGAAGGGACAAAGGGCAGGGAGCTGTTTGGAAGTTTACAAGAACTGTATAAAAGGAACAAGGATGATGAAAACCTTTATTATATGGATAAAACCAGGTATTCGGCTTTTGCCGGAACAGACCTTGGCTTAAGACTTAGGGCAAGGGAAATTACTGAGCTTCATTTAATTGGAGTCTGTACGGATATCTGTGTCCTTCATACAGCGATAGATGCATACAATCGTGGTTATACTATTATCATCCATAAAGAAGCTGTGGCGAGCTTTAACCAAGAGGGCCATGAATGGGCACTGAATCATTTCGAACATTCACTTGGCGCAAAAATTATGTAAACCGGAGGGACTGCTATGAACAAATTGTACAGTGATGATAGTTTGGCTTTGCACACTGATTTATATCAGATCAATATGGCTGAAACTTACTGGAAGGACGGTATTCACGATAAAAAAGCGGTTTTTGAACTGTTTTTCCGGAAACTTCCCTTTGGCAATGGCTATGCCGTTTTTGCGGGTCTTGAAAAGGCAATCAGCTATTTAAAGAATTTCAGATTCAGTGACAGTGACATCCGGTATTTGCAGGACTTGGGGTATAAAGAGGATTTTCTTTCCTATTTGAAGAATCTGACGTTCACAGGATCTGTTAAGTCGATGCGCGAAGGCGAAGTTGTATTTGGCAATGTGCCGCTGATGAGGGTGGAGGCTCCGCTCGCACAGGCCCAGCTTATTGAAACGGCATTGCTCAATATTATCAATTACCAGACATTAATAGCCACAAAAGCTTCAAGAATTAAGCAGGTGGTTGGAGATCAGACAGCGATGGAATTTGGCACCAGGCGCGCGCAGGAGATGGATGCGGCGATTTGGGGTACAAGGGCTGCCTTTATTGGGGGATTTTCTTCCACAAGCAATGTAAGGGCAGGGAAATTGTTCGGCATACCTGTTTCAGGCACCCATGCCCATGCATTGGTTCAGGCCTATCGTGATGAATATACTGCGTTCAGAAAATATGCAGAAAGGCACAAAGATTGTGTGTTCCTTGTGGATACATATGACACCTTAAGGTCCGGGGTCCCAGCTGCGATTGCTGTTGCAAAAGAGCTCGGAGATACAATCAACTTTATTGGCATCAGGCTTGACAGCGGTGATTTGGCTTATTTATCAAAAGAAGCCAGGAGAATGCTTGATGAAGCAGGATTTAAAGATACAAAGATTATTGCATCGAATGATCTGGATGAGTATACGATCATCAACTTAAAAGCCCAGGGAGCAGCCATCGATATATGGGGAATAGGCACAAAACTGATTACGGCATATGATCAGGCTGCATTGGGAGCTGTGTATAAGCTTGTATCCATTGAAGCTGAAAACGGTGAAATGCTTGATACGATAAAAATATCAGGGAATCCGGAAAAGGTATCCACTCCAGGCCTAAAAAGAGTGTACCGGATTGTCAATAAAAGCAGCGGAAAATCAGAAGGTGATTATATAGCCATGGACGATGAAAATCCTTCAGAAGAAGAAAGACTGAAGATGTTCGATCCGGTCCATACCTATATAAGCAAATTTGTTACAAATTTTGACGCCATTGAGCTTCATCATCCAATCTTTGCAGATGGTGAATTGGTATACGAGGAGCCTCAATTGACTGATATCCAAAAGTCTTTGGAAGAAAATCTCCAGTTTTTATGGGAAGAATACAAACGTGCCCTGCATCCGGAGAAATATCCGGTAGATTTGAGCCTGAAGTGCTGGGAGAACAAGATGAAAAATATTGAAGAAGTAAAGCAAAAAATCGAAGAGAAAATAAATCCGGCCGGATAAAGGTACGAGATCTGTTTGGGGAGGAGCGGCATGATGGCAAAAATCGGCATTTACGGGTCATCCTTTGATCCAATAACAAATGTTCATCTGTGGACGGCATCAACCATTGCTCACCGTGCGAAGCTGGATAAAGTGATTTTTCTGCCATGCACGAGCCGAAGAGCTGATAAAGAAATGAAAACGGGCAATGAACACAGATGGAATATGCTGCAGCTTGGCATTAAAGATAACCCGATATTTGAAGCGAGCGATTATGAAATTAATGAACATGCTGGAACAGGGAAACAATACACCTTTTACACGATGGAATATTTTAAGAAGCATTACCCGAATGATGACGTTTTCTTCATCATGGGCGCAGACTTATTACAGGATATCGATGATCAGGAGGTTCCGGTTTATAAACGGTGGAAGCATAGAGAAGAACTGATTGCCAACCACAAATTTATTGTTATGGCTAGAGACGGCATCGACATGCTCAAAGTCATTTCAAAAAGTCCTCTGCTGAGAAATTACGATAATGGCAGCACCTTTCATTTAATTGATAAGGGGTTATCCATGGAAATTTCCTCCTCATATATCCGCGATGAATTTTCCATCGGAGGGGAACCCCGATATCTCATGCCTGAAGCATGCTATCAATATATTATGGAAAATGGTCTTTACCAAAAGGATTAACGGGGGACTGTTTTTTGTTTTGACTGCTGTGCAAAAAAAACATCAAAGGAGCCTTTCCTTCTAGGCTCCTTATCTTTATTGGCTCTTTCCTTAAGGCTCTTTTCTTAAAGATTGTTGTTTTTTTAATTGTTCTGTGAAGCGAACCTGTTGTTAAACCGGGTTG
>NZ_MLYQ01000093.1:0-1140 GCF_001866725.1 Bacillus sp. MUM 13 | reverse complement strand
GCAAAAATCCAGTGTAAGAGTTTGTTTACACAAGCGATCATCGCTACTTTTGAAGGCTTTCCTTCATTTCGTTTCCGATCATAATACTCTTTTAGCTTCTTGTTCCTGGAGCTTCTAATACCGCATAAAACGGCCATATACAAAGCGTGCCGTAATCGGCTTGAACCTCGTTTAGTAATATGATTTATAGTAGCTGTGAACTTACCTGATGAATGGACACTTGGATCTATTCCTGCGTAAGCCACAAGTTTCTTAGGATGATTGAACCGATCAATTTCTCCGATTTCGGAAATGATCGTTGCCGCGATCTTTCCTCCTATCCCGGGAATGGATTGGATAATCTTATATTCTTTAATTTCTTCTGCCAAGACATCTATCTCTGTCTCTATACTGGATAGGTGTTCTTGGTACTGAAGAAGCATAGAGATATACATATCCAAACTGAACAACTGACTTTGATACACACCTTGTTGGAAAGGATTGCGCTCAGCCGAAGCTATTAATGTAGCTGCCCTCTCCCTGGCCCAACTCTCAGACCGTTTTATACGCATTCCAACAATTCTCTCCAGTATCTTTGCTTCACCAGTCCTCAGAACATCTTGAGATGTAGGAAATCCCTTTAAAACCTGATGAGAGACTTTTGAAAATAGATCTCCAAAGACTCCCCTATATTCCGGAAATACCTGGTCAAGAATTGTGTGGAATTGAAGTTTTGCCTGAATGTAAAGGTTCGTAACCGTTTCGTATTGCCTTGATAAGGTTCTCAGATTTAGAAGTCTTAGTCCTCTTTTCTTATACGGCTCAAATTCTTCCTTGTAATAAAGAACACAAAGATGATAAGCATCAACCGCATCCGTCTTTACCTTCCTAAGGCTTGTTTTCTTGGCTTGATAGGAAATAATCGGATTGACCAAGATATAAAGATACTGATTGTCCTCAAGACATTGAATAATTGGTGTATGGTAATGTCCTGTAGATTCAAGTATGACAGCTGGCCGAACGCCAGTCTTTTTCTCTATTCCTCTCAAAAAAGAAATAAATGACTCTAAATCTTCCCTGATATGCTTTAAACTGAAGCTTTTCCCAAAAGGCTTATCTTTATCTAAAAAGGCTTGAACTTCACTTTCTCCTTTGGCCACA
>NZ_MLYQ01000092.1:0-22393 GCF_001866725.1 Bacillus sp. MUM 13 | reverse complement strand
AGGGGGCATTTCTTATGGCTCCGGTGTTTTTTTATGAAAGGTGAGAATCGCGGGCACTTTTCTCTATTAATCTATCCGATATACCTTCCTTTTCCAGTATATCTCTTTGTGAGGTACCTAATAAATCGAAGTGAGAGTAGCCATCTTTCCGATGGTGGATCCACTCTTTCTTTAATCCATATTTTTTTCCCCAGGCTTCGAGCTTCTTTAAATCGCCGCAGCCCACTTTTGTGACCGTTGTACAACCAGGAAAACGGTCATCCAGCCAATAATGAGTCAGAAATGCAATTTCCCCTTTTTGGATTTTATTTTTCCATTCCAAAAGATCTTTTCTTTTTATCCCAAAAGCCAATAATATTTCCTCCTTTTTTATAAACAGTAATCATTTACATCAGAAGGGCTATTCCCTCTTCTTCTGCTGATATACCATTTAATGAAATATTTTCCGGTATATGAATATACGCACCCATTATTTTTCATCTGCTTTTTTATTCGCTTCGTATGCTTCATGCCAATCCGGGAACACTCTTTTAATGGAGATTGGCCTGAAGCTGTCTTTTTTTACACAAACATGCGAGGAAGTGGCAGAAACAGCAAGATCATTTGACTCTGTATAAATTTCGTATCCATAAATAATCCGTATGCCATCATAATGCTCTATCCATGTTTTAACAAGTGCAGTCTCTCCGTACCGGACGGGGCGCTTGTAGGAAACATTCACATCAATTACTGGAGATAAAATTCCATCTTTCTCCATATCTGCGTAATTAAATCCAAGGTCCTTTACCAGTTCTGTTCTGCCCAGTTCCATCCAAACAATATAGTTTGTATGATACACCACTCCCATTTGATCCGTTTCCGCATATCTCACTTCTATGTTTTTTTTTGAAATCAGCAATTTAATCCCCGCTCTCTACTTTTTCGAATGCTGCTTTAATGTCTTCTTGTTTCAGCAGCGATAAATTGTTTTGTTCTTTCATTAACTCCGGCTCTCTAAATAGACGGGAAGACTGCAGCTGGATGGTTTCATCGATTAAATTAGCAGCAAAGCGCCCGTTCCCCAATACCTGCTTTCTGCTAAGGTTTTCTAAGAGAAATGATTTTGCATCATCCGTAAGCTCATAGTGATAATTTCCTGCATAGCTTTCCATGATTGAAATCATCTCTTCCGCTGTATAATCGCTAAAATTAAAGAACTTTTTAAATCTGGAACGAAGGCCCGGATTGCTCAGCAGCAGGCTTTTCATTTCTTCCGGATAGCCAGCCAGGATGACAACAAGATTTTCATTATGTTTGGTCATCTCATCTACGAGCGTATCAATCACCTCTTTGCCAAAGTCGCCTTCAGTGTGGCTTAAGAGAGAATATGCCTCGTCGATAAACAGGACTCCGCCTAGGGCTTCTCTTATTTTTTTCTTTGTTTTGATTGCAGTTTGCCCTACATATCCTGCAACAAAATCTGCCCTGCTTGTGACAATTAAGTGGCCGCGCTTTAGCATTCCCCTTTCTTTTAAGAGCCGGGAATATATTTTGGCAACAGTGGTTTTCCCTGTGCCGGGGTTTCCGGTAAAGACAGCATGCAGCTGTATTGGAACAGCAGGAAGGGATTTTTTTCTGCGTATAGTCTGAACTTCAGCAAAAGAAGCGAGTGTCTGAACTTCCTCTTTTATTTCCGAAAGCCCTATCAGCTGATTTAACTGTGACAACGATGCAATCGAAGCATCATCTTCCTGTACTTCAAAATCCTCTTTGCTGAGCAGCGTATACTGAAAAATATCTTCATCCAGTCCTTGTTTTGAGCCCTTTTTAAAAATGGCCTCAGTAATGATGTCCTTAACGGCCCGGGCATTTCCGAATGTTTCATCCACTTTTTCTTTTTCAATTCTTTTTCCCAGTTCAATCCTCGCTTCGCCGGTTAAAAAATAATCATTTTCCTCCGCTGTTTTTTCAGCGATCAGCAGCAATTCTTCTGTAGAGAAATCTGCAAGATGAATATGGTTCGCTTGAGGGAATCTGCTGCGCAGGCCAGGGTTTGCATTCAGGAATTGCCTCATTTCATCCGGGTAGCCAGCAAGTATAACCGCAAATTTCCCGGAATATTTTTCGCTTGTAATTAAAGAAACCAGTGTATCTATCGCAGTTTGGCCATAATCATTGCCTGACTGGCCATCCCGCTTCAGACTATAGGCTTCGTCTATAAACAGGACTCCGCCTATTGACCTCTCAACGGCCGCCTTTACGTTTTCTTCCGTTTGCCCGACATACGCTCCTATTAGCTGAGACCGATCAACTTCATATACTTTCTCCTGAGGCAATACACCAAGGCTATTATAAATCCGTGCAAAAAGACGGGCCAGCGTCGTTTTACCGGTGCCCGGATTCCCAGTCAAAACCATATTCATGCTTTGTCCGTCTTTTGACCTAAAACCCATTTCTTTTCTTCTTTGCTGATATTGCAGAAAATGATAGTAATCATTCACTCTTCTTTTTACCGAGGATAGCCCTATCATATTTTGCAGTTCATCCAGCGGGCCAGCACCCTGTTCTGATTGTACATCTAATTTCTCACTGAAGGCTTCATTCCAATCAGATCTCATGCTTCCAAGGCGGATGATATGTTCCTGCATATCAAGGAAATGAGTCGACGTGTAAAATACCCCGGAAATTGATTCACCATATTCTTTTGATGCTGCGTGGAGCCCAGAAAGCTCTAAGAAAATCTCATTGGCCATATTGGCCAAATTCTGATATTTAAAAACCAGCGGCTCATTCCCAAGTTTTCGTGCACGTCCGATTCCAATTTCTAAATCACGTACAGCAGTTTCCAGTTTTCTAAGGTATTTTTCGCATTTTTTTATATATTCATCCGCTATCTTCTTTTTAGCCGTACGGTTATCTGTTTCACGAATTATAGGGAAAACAAGGGGATCTGCCAGGTTTCTGAATTTCTCCAAATTTGATTCTGCCAGCAGCCCATTCACTCTTTGGTTGGCCGGATCCAATTCACTTGCCTTCTTCAGCCATGCCTTAAAAAGCGAATCTTCACCATACCTTTCTTTTTGGGACTGTGCAAGCATACCAAATAACTCCGACTTTAGCTTATCAGCATCACTGCCTGGCTCATCATAAAGCTGGATTAACTTTATTAACTCCTCTTGATTTTTAATGTAACCGAGGCTTTCTAATTCATTTGAAAACCGCGCTGCTTTTTCTGCTGCCATTTCTTTTATCTGTTCTCTTGTTTTCAGCTTTATCACATCTTTCATTCCTGCATTCTATATGTAATTTTATCATATTTTCACCATCTTACTTATTTTTGTGCTCTAAGTGGATGAAATGCAAAAAAGGAAGAAAGCAAATGCTTTTTCTCCCTTTTTTCCAAAAATGATGATTGATTCATTTATTATTGATAACCGTTTTTTCGTGCAGCGTCTTCATCTTTTATTTCATTCCGCATTCCCTGGATGCTGTCTCTTCTTCTTTCATTTTTATCCATAATTTGCTGCTTTTCATCGCCTGTAGCAAATTCTAGAGACTCTTCCGCCCTATCGATGTTTTCAATTGTATTTTGTACAGCATCCTGCAATTTTTCTACATTATCTGAACGATCGTCGGGATTTGGCTTGTTGTATGTCATTGCATCATTACCTCCACAGTGTTTTGTAAAATTTTTAAGTTAACATAATAAAATTACAAATAACTAATTAAATCTAGTCATTCACCCTTTGTCTGAATAACCTGAGGATGCTCGCCGGATTTATCTCCCATTTGCTTTCCTTTATTATTGCCAAATGACCGTGATTTGGTACCAATATGGCTTGGTGTAAAATGTTTAGAATCTTTTTTTGGATTGCCCATATTTATCTCCTCCTTTTTCTTATCTTTTACTTAAAAAGAGGAAACATTACTGACATATTTTGAGGGTTACTCCGCCTTTAACATATGCCTGTTTTCCAGCCGTTCTTCAATTTTTTCCATCTGTTTCAAATCCTTTAATAACTCCATTTTGTTTTCAAGCACTAAATCTTCAAACGATCTTTTTCTTCTTTTCATAATTTCACCTTTTTCATTTGATTTATAATCAGTATCGCCAAATTCACATAAAATTATGACATCATAATACCTAAAAAAAGGCATGCCAGGTTTCAGTCAAGGAACCAGGCTATGCCCAAATACTTATTTTACCTTTTCCATGCTTTTTTTCATGACATCAAAATTAATGGCGCCAATAAATTTTTGCCGAATTACACCTTTAGAATCGACTAAAAAACTGCTCGGAACAGCAGCTACCCCATATCGTTCATTTACTGCTTTGCTTTTTTCCTGATTATCCAAAAGGATAGGAAAGGTGAGGCCCATTTTACGCGCATAGCCTTCTACGTCATTTTCAGGATCAATATTTACAGCAAGAATTACTGCGTTCGAGGCGGTGTTTTTATAAAATTCCTCCAAGTGGGGCATCTCTTCTTTACAAGGCTCACACCAGGTGGCCCAAAAATTGATCAGCAGCTTTTTGCCTTTAAATTCTGAAAGCTTTACTTTCTTGCCTTCCAGTGTATAAAGATCAAAGTCTGGAGCCTTTTCACCAACTTTAACGCCTGCAGATGTCTGTCTGCCTTCCTTCCCCTTTTCTTTTCCATTATCCATAGCCTGTACAATCGCAACGGTAATGAGAAGGATAAGCACAGAAGCTGCAATCATTTTTTTAATCATATAAACCCCCTGTTACACTTTATAAAACAAGGTAAAAATTCCAATCTTTATTCTATATTTTGATAATATCAAAAGTCCTCATTTAGTTACAGAATAATTGGTGAGAAAAAACGGCAAACCAATAAAAGGTTTGCCGTTTCTGATTGACCTGAAATTCACTTACGCTTTCAACTTGTCGCGCAGCACCATTTGAAGGATTCCGCCGTGGCGGTAGTAATCAATTTCAACTTCGCTGTCAAAACGGACAAGCACTTCAAATTCCTTTTTATTGCCATCTTCGTCAGTTGCAGTTACTTTAACCATATCGCGCGGTTTAACATTTTCATCGATAGCTACGTCAATTGCTTCTTTTCCTGTTAATCCAAGGACTTCGGCATTTTCTCCTTCTTTGAATTGAAGAGGAAGAACTCCCATCAATACTAAATTTGAACGATGGATGCGCTCGAAGCTTTCGGCAATGACTGTTTTGATTCCAAGAAGGTTCGTTCCTTTTGCAGCCCAGTCACGGGAGCTTCCCATACCGTAATCTTTGCCGGCCAGAACAGCAAGGCTTGTGCCGTCTGCTTTATATTTCATGCATGCATCATAGATCGCCATTACATCACCTGTCGGATGATATGTCGTAAATCCGCCTTCTGTGCCTGGAGCGATTTGGTTGCGTATCCTGATGTTTGCAAAGGTTCCGCGCATCATGACTTCATGATTTCCGCGGCGTGAACCGTAAGAGTTGAAATCACGCGGTTCAACACCATTAGCCCGCAGATATTTTCCTGCTGGTGTATCTTTTCCGATGGCACCTGCCGGAGAAATGTGGTCAGTCGTTACCGAATCACCAAATTTGCCGACTACACGCAGTCCAGAAAGCGGGTTGACTGTTCCCGGCTCCGGAGATAACCCTTCAAAGAACGGCGGATTCTGAATGTAAGTTGATGTAGTATCGAAAGAATATAATGCTTCATTGCTTGTATGGATATCATTCCAGCGTTTGTTATCATTGAATACTGTTTCATATTCTTTGCGGAACAGCTCTGGAGTTACTGTCCTTTTCACAACCTCATTAATTTCATCTTGAGACGGCCAAATGTCATTAAAGTAAACATCGTTTCCGTCTTTGTCCTTGCCAAGAGAATCTTTTTGAAGATCAACATTGACCGTACCAGCAAGAGCGTATGCAACGACTAATGGAGGTGCAGCTAGGTAGTTAGCTTTTACTAAAGGATGAATCCTTCCCTCAAAGTTACGGTTTCCTGATAAAACAGACGTTACAAGCAAATCTGCTTCTGAAACTGCCGCTTCGATTTCCTCAGCCAATGGTCCAGAGTTCCCGATGCAAGTTGTACATCCGTACCCTACAATATTGAAGCCCAATTTATCCAGATAAGGCTGGAGGCCAGCATCACGAAGATACCCTGTAACTACCTTAGAGCCAGGTGCAAGGGAAGTTTTGACATAGTCCGGCACAGTCAGGCCCTTTTCTACGGCGTTTTTCGCAAGCAAGCCGGCGCCAAGCATTACGTACGGATTGGAAGTGTTAGTGCAGCTTGTAATGGCTGCAATGGCAATCGCACCCGTTTTCATTTTCGATTCATGGCCATCAGCAAATTTCACTGTTACCTCTTTATCAAGTTCAGATGACTCAAGACCGAAACCTTGATTTCCCATAGGGGCATTAATAGCCTCTTTGAAGGATTGCTGCATTTGGGAAAGAGGAATCAAATCCTGCGGGCGTTTTGGCCCGGAAAGGTTTGGCTCAATGCCAGCCAGATCAATTTCCACAACATCTGTGTAGATTGGATCTTCTTTATCAGGAGAATAGAATAATCCATTTTCCTTGCTGTATGTTTCAACGATTTGAATCAATTCTTCATCACGGCCTGTCAGGCGAAGGTAAGCGATTGCTTCACTGTCAACAGGGAAAAATCCGCATGTAGCTCCATATTCTGGTGCCATATTGGCAATGGTTGCACGGTCAGCCAATGGAAGATATGAAACTCCAGGTCCAAAGAATTCCACGAATTTGCCGACAACTCCATGTTTACGGAGAACTTGAGTTACCTTTAATGCAAGGTCAGTAGCCGTTGTGCCGTTTGGAAGCTTACCAGTCAGCTTAACACCGACAACCTGAGGCACAGGGAAATATGATGGCTGTCCGAGCATGCCTGCCTCTGCTTCGATTCCGCCGACACCCCATCCTAATACACCAATACCATTAATCATGGTAGTGTGTGAATCTGTACCAAAAACAGTATCAGGGAAGACTTCATGGTCTCCATTTGGAGTTTCAACTGAATGAACTACATTAGCCAGGTATTCCAAGTTCACCTGATGGACAATCCCAGTTGCAGGCGGTACTGCACGATAGTTATTAAAGGATTTTTGTGCCCAGCTTAAAAACTGGTAACGTTCGGTATTACGCTCGAATTCAAGATCCATGTTGACTTCCAAGGAATCAAGAGTTCCAGCTTTATCAACTTGTACAGAGTGGTCAATTACCAGATCAACTGGAATTTCAGGATTAATCTTATCCGGATTTTCACCCAATGCAGCCATCGCATTTCTAAGAGACGCAAGGTCCACTACAGCCGGGACACCCGTAAAATCCTGCAGGATCACACGTGAAGGCTTGAATGGCACGTCAATATCTTTTTGTTCGCTTGTTCCCCATTTAGCAAGATTTTCTACGTGCTCCTTGGTAATGACCCGGCCATCAACCTGGCGAAGCACTGCTTCAAGCAATACCTTAATGGAATATGGCAGCCTTGAAACTTTTCCTGCACCTGCTTTTTCTAAAGCATTCAAATTGTAAAAATTGTAGCGTTTTCCATTCAGTTCAAATGATGAACGCGCTTGAAAAATATCATTTTTCGTCATGTTTCTTACCCCCTGTTAGGAATGTCACATCATAAATCTGAGCATAAGAGTAAACATGGCCTATATAAAACAGCCAAGTTTACAAAAATGAATAATTATTTGGCGAAAAGTTTGAATATTCTCCCATCCTCACTTTTCTCACAATTAAATTTTAATATAGAAATAGATATAAGTAAATATCAAGAAAGTTATTGTTTTTGATAAGTATTCCTTATGGTATTTTCCCTTTATCATGCTTGATGTAAATTAAAGCTGGCCCTTGAAGGAAACTTCCATATCTCCCCCCCTTTTTTATTCACGTCACATATTATTCTAAAAAAACAAATTCATCACATGCATAATTAACTTTTATCATCGCACCCTATAAAATGGAACTTCCATATCAGGGGGTTTTACTAAGTATAAATGGGATAATGGAGGTAATTCTTTTGTCAAATCGAAAAGCTAATCACGTAATCCCGGGGATGAATGATGCAAAAGCCCAAGGAATTGGAGCTGGATTCAATAAAGAGTTTCAAAATGAGCCCCTAACAGAAGAGCAAAAACAAAATAATAAGAAGCGTAAAAAAAATCAGTAACAAAAAAAAGCAGTATCGGTCATCATCAGGCGCTTGCAGGACGTTCTGATACTGCTTTTTCGAGATGATTAAATATGAATAAAATTAATATATCATGATTTTAAATTCAATTTATTCATACAAAAATAAAAAAGCAAGCTGCTCATATTGAAAGCAGCCTGCTTTTTATTTTTATTATCCTTCAGCATTCAATTCACTTAATATGCTGCTGATATCCTTTTGAAATTGTTCAAGCTGTAATTGCTGATGCTCTGAGGCACTGCCAAGAGCCGTTTGTATCTGCTGAAAAGCTTCGTTTGCTTCCTGTTTCAGATGCTGAAGCTGATGTCCATACCCTGGACTATCAGTGATAATATCGTCATAGGCATCCTGGACTTGCTTAACGCTTTGCTGCGCTTCTTGAAAAGTTCTCCGCTTATCCTGATGATTTAGCATATGCAGCACTCCTTTTTTCGTTTTCAATACTATAGTGTGCCGACATTCAGTAAATATGTATGTAAAGCTCTTCTTAATATAAAAAAAGACAAGGATGCTATTGCATAAAATAAAGCCAAAAGCCAATCTTAATATCAGGAGGGGTAAACAATGAATAAAAACGATGGAAAAGATATCCGAAGAAATGCACCAAAAGGAGAAAATTCAGGACAGCCGGCTCCCTTAAGCGGTTCACATAAAGTTAAAAACAGAAAGCATTCCCGCCAAAAACATAACAGCGGACATGATATGTAAAAAAACAAATGCCCTGACAATGGGCAGTTCTATGAAATAAAAAGAAAGTCATCTGAATGACGGATTACTTTCCGAAGTACAAATGCAAAATCGCGGGCTAAATCAGCCTGCGATTTTTTTTTGCTATATACATCTTTATTTCCGCTTAAAAAGCACTTCCCGTCAGAGGCTAGGCATTTTCATATGTGATACATGATATTTTTTTCAAAAATTAGACCAATAAATTTTTTAGTTTTTCCAGCCTTTTAATTCACTTTTCATTTTGGACCTTCATTTTAGCGAATGTTTACATTCGCTATTCCATATAAATATTATTTACATAACAGACAGACAGACTTCAGATTCATTCGCTGACCTCCTCAGTGCGGCCTCGACTATACCGCTGCTCTCCTCGAAGTCTGGCTAATCATGAAAAAAAATCCAGTATTCAACAATGTACATTAACCAAGTCAATATTGTTAAGAAATTGGAGGGGAATTTTGAGAGCAATAGTGTGCAATAAATATGGTACACCTGATGTACTTGAATTAGCAGAGATAAAAAAACCGTTACCTGCTGAGAATCAAGTATTGGTAAAAGTTCATTCCTCATCTTTAAACTTCGGCTACCTGGTTCTTTTGAAAGGCAAACCATTCTTAGCCCGCTTTGCTTTCGGGCTAACCAAACCAAAATACTCCATACCTGGAGGTGACATAGCCGGCAAAGTTGAAGCTGTCGGCAAAAATGTAACCCTATTTCAAGTAGGTGATGAAGTATTTGGAGACCTCTCAAGCTGTGGCTGGGGCGGTTTTGCTGAATATGCAGCAGTCCCCGAAGATGCTTTAGCCTTAAAACCAGCCAATATCACATTCGATGAAGCAGCTGCGGCACCTATGGCAGGAGTAACTGCCCTTCAGGCATTACGAGATAAGGGGAAAATTAAATCGGGGCAGAAGGTATTAATTTATGGGGCATCTGGCGGTGTCGGTACTTTTGCAGTACAAATTGCGAAATACTTTGGAACTGAAGTAACAGGCGTATGCAGTACAAGAAATTTAGAGATATTGCATTCTTTAGGGGCAGACCATATCATTGATTATAAAAATGAAGATTTCTCTAAAAATGAGGAGTATTATGATCTGATTCTCGGCGTGAACGGGTCTAATTCTATTTCAACTTATAAACGTGCATTAAAAGCAAATGGAACTTTCGTTCATGCAGGAGGTTCCGGATCCCAATTGTTTCGTGCCTTAGTTATAGGGCCTTTTATTTCGATGACTGGAAGTAAGAAAATAAGTACTGTATTACAGAGAGCTAGCCAAAAAGACCTGAATTACGTAAAAGAATTACTTGAGAGCGGAAAAATAAAACCCAAAATTGATAAACAGTTTAAGTTAAGTGAAATAACTGAAGCTTTCAAATATTTCCAGGAGGGGCATGCTCAAGGTAAAGTGGTAATTAACGTTTAAAATTCGAATGGATATTACAGAAATGAACTACTGATGGTTAGGCTCCCTCTACACTCCTTTTCATTACACTACATATACTATACAAAGGCCAAACGGGGGTAAGTATATGGAGAATCAGCAATTCGATGAGGAACTTGAAAATGATAAATTTGATGAGTGGATGTCGCGGTACTTTTTAGACCCTGTTACCAGCTATCTGGACATGACGACCTTCCGGATTGATTTGTACGAATCAAGTGAGGAGTATATCGTTGAAGGATTGCTGGAAGTTCCTTATATGGAATCAATTAATGTGATTTTCAAGGGAGATACAATTATCGTCCGTGTAAATAAGGGCGTTACGGACATAAAGGAACAAACCGGGAATTTCTTAGAAAGAAGCATTGGTTTTCCTTATTCTATAGATAATAAAAAAATCACTGCAGAGTTCGAAAACCGCATATTGACCATTACAATTAACAAGCATCTTGAAGAAAAAATCAAGAACAATATTCTTTATATTAAAAGCGAATGAAATAGGATTCATTCGCTTCATTTTTGTTTTCAAACAGTACTATAGCGTAAGGAGTGCGCCAACTGCACCGCTGTATTCTCCCCTATCCGGAAAATGCGCCTCACAGCCAAAAGCATTACTTGCCTCTTTCAATGCATGTTTAAGCGGTAAATTGTTAACCAGAGTACCTCCAATAAAACAGATATCTTTTATGCTATTTGCATGTGCAGCCCCTGCTGCTAATAAAACCGCTGTTTCTGCTACCATCCCCATTAATGATGCAGCGATATCTTCTTTTGCGGGATTGCCCATTTGTGCAGCTTTTCCAAAATTACTTGCAGTAAAATGACCGGGAATAGGCGGGTTCTCCTTTCCATAAATATCACTGACCTGCAAATCCGCCTGGGATCTGTCACCTTTTGCCGCATATGAAACAAGCTCCTCAAAATTATCCGTACCCAGCAGCAGGGAAGATAAACCGGTCAGTGTTCCTCCGCCGACTCCGCTGCCTGAAATCCTTTTTGAACCTCTTCCATGTAATAAGTAAATGGATGTGCCCGTACCAATGGAAACCAGGATCCTTGCTGCCATATTTTTTTCCTCACTGGAAAGCAGATACGCAGCTCCTGATAGCGTCATTTCAAATTCATCTGCATAGCTGGCTTCAACCGGAAGCTTGCTCTGCACAAAGGCAGCTTTGCCTCCTGTTAAACAGATTTTTGCTCCCTGGCCAACCATTGTGAGCCATTGAAGCAGCTTTGCAATATCACTGTAATCATAAGCTTTAACATGAAGCAATCCATTTTCCATATATGCCAGTTTTAGCAGTGAACCGCCTGCATCCATGCCGATTGATTGAACCATTACCTTTCCTCCTGCCTTTAATTTCAGCCGGTGAAGTTAAACTCAGTACGGCTGCCCTTTTGTGTTGAAATGACTTCAAGCTGTGCATCTATCCGTTCTTTTAGTTCAGGAACATGCGAAATTATCCCGACAAGGCGGCCGCTGCTTTGAATATCCATCAATGCTTCTATTGCCTGATCCAGAGATTCTGGATCCAGCGTTCCAAAACCTTCGTCAATAAACATTGTTTCAAGTGAAATTCCGCCCGAATGTGATTGCACCACATCTGCTAAGCCAAGGGCCAGTGCCAGGGCTGCTTTAAAGCTTTCACCTCCAGAAAGTGTTTTCACGTGCCGTTCCTGGCCAGTATATTGATCATAAATCGACAATTCCAGACCGCTCTGAATATTTTTCCTTGTTGGATCAATTTTGCGGAGAAGCTGATAACGTCCGCTAGTCATTTTAATCAAGCGCAGATTGGCTTCTTTTAATATATCATCAAGGAAAGCAGCCAACACGTATCGCTCAAAAGTAATTCTAAAAGGATTCTGGCCTTTGGAGATTTCATGCAAATGTCCGATAACGGCAAATTTTTCATCAATTTCTTTTTGCTCGAGCTTAATTCTTTCTAAATCAGTGTTTATTTTCTTATTATCCTGAATACCACCCGCAAGTTTCGAAAACAGCTCCCTAAACTCAGCAATTTGGGCATCAGCTGTTTCAAGCCTCTTATTCATCCCATTTAAATCGGGCATGCTTATTCCTTTTAATGTTAACTCAAGCTGGTGGTAAAGACCAATTACCGTATGATACTTTTGTTCATAGGCAATTATTTCGTTCTCTATAGCAGCAATCTCAGCTTCTGATTTTTTTGAAGCCGTATATGCGCTATATGAATCAAACCCCTGCTGCAGCAGCTCCTCCTTAAAGCGTTTCCTTTCATCGGACAGTTCTTCAGCCAAATTCGCTTCATTCCCTGAAAGGGACTGTATATTAGCAGTAAAAACAGCTTCTTCCTGTATAGCCTTCTGCAGTAATGTCAGTGAGCGGTCCAGAGCCTCCTGAAGCTCTCTTTGCTTACGTTCCAAATCTTCACATGCCTGAAGATACTTTTTGGGTGTTCTTATTTCTTCAGGTATGCCATCTTTTAGAGAAGAAAGCTTTGTTCCAGCTTCAAAATAGTGCATCCTTGCTTGTTCTTCTTTTATTTTTAGCTGTTCTGCATTTAATATAAACTTCTTTTTTTCTTCTTTCAGCTGAGCCAATCGCTTTTCAATTTCTGGTAATTTATCCTTTTTCAGCCGAAGAGCATCTGTCTCTTTTAGAAGAATTATTTTGTTATTTTGGGCATGATGAACATACTCGCTGATTTTATCTGACTGAAAATCTGAAATCAGCTTTTTCAATTGCTCTGTTTTTTGGGCACATTCCTCCACTAATGAGGAATATTTTATATCTGCTTTATAATATTCTGCTTCGGCTTTGCTTTTCTTTTCTTCTGCGAGCTTTAAAATTCCCTGCTGTTTTTTCAGCTGTGCCTCTGAAGGCATGGATAAGCTGCTTGCTGCCGGATTTGGATGATCAGCTGCTCCGCATACAGGGCAGGCTTCACCAGGAACAAGTGACTGGGCCAATAAACTTGCCTGGCTTCCCATCCAATTGTGATTTAGCTCCTCCATACGGCTTCTTTCCTGCAATAGATCGATTGCAGCCAGGTTTAATGCTTTTTCTTTGTTAATCCGTTCTTTTTCAGCTATTTCTCTCGTTTGAAAAAGCTCCATAAAATAAGTGATTTTATCCAAAAGCTCCTGGTTCTTTTCTGTTTCTCTTTCTTTTTCAGCATAATTTACCACAGCATGTTCACAATGACTTTTTTCTTCCAGCAGCTTTTCTTCCGTTTCTTCACAGTTTTTCAAACGTTTTTCTATGTCAGATTTTTTTTCTTCTGTGTCTTTCCAGGACTTTTCTGCCATAACAGCAGCCTGGCTGTATTGGCTAAATGCCTCCACTGACCCCTTCAGCTGCTGTAAACGGTGTAATTCTCTTAAAACCTCTTCTCTTTCGCTGTTTTTATTTTTCTCGATTTCATAGTTTTCTTCCAAAAATACCTTTTTCTTTTTAAGGGTATCAGCATCTTTCTTTTGTTTATCTAATTCTTGCCGGACTTCATTCAGCTGTTTGCCTATTCTAAGGTAAAATTGCTCCTGCTTTTCTAAGGCAATTGCACGCTGTGCCATGGCAATGGCTGACTTTTTTTTGTCGAATTCTGATTTTTGTAATTCCAAAGATTTTTTTTCAGCATTCATTCTTTCTAGTTCTTGAAATGTGGCGATAAGCCCCTCAGCCCGGACTATTTCCGCTTTTATTTCATCCCTTATAAGTTGCCTTTGATTATTATCAGCTTCCAGTCTTTGTAAGCTTTTTTCATTTTTATATATTTCTTCAGTCAGCAGCGGCAAAATAATGTTTTCATTGGGATCTTCTGCAGCGATATGCATTCTTAATTCTTCGTTATCACCTGGCTGGATGTTCCTGATCAGATGAACTCTTTCCTGACGGGATCTGTCGCTTTGTTTCTTTAATAATGCAGCTTCTTCCTTCAGCTTTTCTTCAATATTTTTATACATTTCTGTGTGAAAAAGCTTTTGGAGGATTTGCTCCTTATCTTTGCTTTCTGAAGTTAATAGTTTTCGGAATTCTCCTTGCGGGATCATCAATATCTGTCTGAATTGATTTGCATCAAGGCCCATCAATTGTTTGATCTTTTCTTCCACTTCCCTGACATTGGAGCCCAGCAGCTTTTTGCTGCTTTCTTCTATTTCATACAGTTCAGCTTTTGCATTTACAATTGTAGTGCCTTCGCCCGATTTCTTTTTTCTTTCCTGCTGGGGTGAACGTACTATATAGTAGGTTTTCCCCCGCAAATCGAAGGTCAAGGCAACCTCTGTCAGCAGATCACTTTGGGCAAATTGACTCCGGAGCTCCATTCCATTCCGGTCTTCCCCGCTTGCCTTTCCATATATGGCAAAGCTGATCCCATCAAAAATTGTGGTTTTGCCTGCTCCTGTTTTACCTGAAATCACAAACATTGTCCGGCTCTCAAGTTCTTCAAAATTAATAGTTTCTTTTCCGGCGTATGGTCCGAATGCCTGCATGACTAAACGAAGGGGTCTCATTTTAGCGCCTCCTCTTTTTTTACATCCTCAATGACAGATGTCATAGCATCCCTCTTGAACCTATCGAATTCCCTATCTGTCATTTCCTTGTAAAATGTTTCAAAAAGTTCCAGTTCAGACTTTCTATCATCTTTAACGGAAGAAAAGGATTGCTTTCTTCTGCTGTCAATCAAATCCCATTTCCTCTCCAAGTGAAGCACATTCGGATAAACCTTCCTTAGTCTTGAAATTGGATCCAGAATGGCACCTTCATCAAGCAGGGTGATTTTAAGATAATCATCCAGCTTTTGAGACTGATAGAATCCAGGATCAAGCAGTTCCTCCATATGCCCTTCTAGTTCTCTCATATCCTTTTTTGCCTGCACTGGCCGGTATGACAATTCAAAAGACCCGTCAGCATCCATATTGATAATAGAAATTGATTTCCTCTGCCTGGCTTCTGAAAAAGAGTATTTCATAAGAGAACCAGAATAGAAAATTTTCGGATCAGAAATGGCATCAGGACTATGTAAATGACCTAAAGCCGTATAATCAAATGCATCAAACAAATCGCTGCTCACACAGCCTGACCCGCCAACAGATAATACTCTTTCTGAATCGCTGGTTTTCCCGCCCAAAACAAAAGCATGCCCTACAAGTACGTTTGGCTCGTTGGGATTCAGCGTTTTCTCTATTTTATGGATCATCGCCTTCATCGCATCCTGGTGGGAGTGTATACGCTCGTCATCAAGGAGCTGTCTCACTACACCTGGCTCAGTATATGGGATACAATAGAAATTAACCCCTCCTACATTCACGGGCAGAAACTTATCATCAAGCTTTCCTTGTAAATAAAGGCCGCTGTGTCTGTACCAGGATGAACCAAATGACAGTCTTTCAGCGCTATCGTGATTTCCCGAAATCGCGACAATAGGTGTTTTCATTTCCACATTGAGCGTAAATAGCATTTCATCCAGCAAATTAACTGCTTCTGTCGGAGGTACCGACCTATCATACAAATCCCCTGCTATAATAATCGCATCAGGTTTTTCTTCCTCTACAATATTTATGAAATGAAGCAGCGCCTGACGCTGGTCTTCTGTCATGTGCACCCCATGAACGATTTTCCCCAAATGCCAATCTGCCGTATGTATGAATTTCAAGACATTTCACTCCGTCCCTATAATGATTTGATTGTATTATAACAAAAAAACAGCTTGGGCACATACGTTCCGGATACACCAACTAATGGAAACCCCTGTCTTTAGCCTGAAATCCATAAAAAAAAGCACACTTTTTTAAGTCTGCTTTTTCTTAATTAAAAAGGTTTTCATATGTATGGAGATTCACCTTACGCTCCAACAGCTTTTTACGTAAAAATTTATGATCTCTTTTTGGAGTAGCCATGATATATCCCCGGATGACAATATCCTCAGTGATCACAGAAGCCTTTTCTTTTATCGCCAATTCACCGATCTTTCCTGCTATTTTCTGTCTCGCAACATCCCTGAATAGCTCAGGCACTGGACTTACCAAGTCCTCCAGCAGCTCTTTTTGCTGCTGTGGCCAAAGCTTTTTAGTCATGCCGACATAATACTCCTCCCAGTCCATGTCCGATTTCCCATCAGTTTTCGGCATTCTTTTAAGGAACTTTCGAAACATGAAAAAGCCGCCTATACCCATCATGGATACCAGGACCACTACCCAAAAAAGAATAAACCACAAAAACCACCCATCAAGCATGATCTTATGCCTCCCTATTATTGCAGAATTTTAAAGTATCTCATACAACAGAGAATACTTCCTAAAGTCAGCTGCCATTTATTCACTTCGTTCAGTCTAAGGATATATTTGTTTTTGGATCTTTCATACTGTTAACTATGTATATATTATTTCTAATTATAATTGTTCTTTTCCATTATACTGTATGTTGCCAAAAAACTGAAAGTATAAAAAAATCTTACAAAAGAAAATCAATTGGCTTTTTTCATGTATTTCCATCTTATGGATATTTTATTTCATCCTTTTTATTTATGTATTCGTTTCTTTATTTCCAATAACTTATGGTGGACACGGCCCAAATACAGCCCATGTCCTTTTCATCATTCGAGGATAAGCAGTTTACCCATTTTATATATTAGTCCTTAATATTTTTTGCAGGACAAGTAATGAAAAATATAACTTTGCCTAATGAACAACATTAAAACAAAAACAGCTTTGCTTATAATCTGCAAAGCTGTTTTACAATTTATTATTTTTTTAAATGAAATGGCACTGTGGTCACTACTACATTACGCTTATAAAGCAAGTAAGCACGAATCAATAGGCTCGACTGGTTATGAAGGATATTATGCCAGCTTTTCTTCGGTATGAACTGAGGAATCAGTACCGTGACCCTGTAATTTGATTCACTGGCCTTATGTTCTACAGTATCAATGAATTTCGTTAAAGGCTGAATAACACTCCGATAATAAGAATGCAGAGTAACAAGCCTGACATCCGGCTGCCACTTTTTCCACTTCTCTTCGAAAGATTTTTCATCTTCACGTTCAAAAGCAACATACACAGCAATCACCTGATCGGCTGTAAGAGATTTTGCATAATTGATGGAGTTTTCAACAACATGTGTCATGCCGGCTACCGGCACAATGATGATATTTCCTTCTATAGGAAGGATGGGCTCGCAGGATTTTAAGCTTAACTGCTCGCCTACTGCATCATAATGCTTCTTAATGCTTTGAAACATTAAAACGATAAGAGGCAGGAAAATCAGCACAGCCCATACCTGGCCAAACTTCGTAATAAAGAAAATCATCATAACAGTAAAGCTGATCAGTGCGCCAATTAGGTTTGTTATTAATTTTCCCATCCAGCCTTTTGGCTTTTCTCTGACCCACTTAACCAGCATGCCTGTCTGCGACAATGTAAATGGTATGAACACGCCCACTGCATATAAAGGAATAAGCTGTTCGGTCTGCCCATTAAAAATAATAATCAAAAGGATTGATGTAGCTCCCAATGTAATGATTCCATTTGAATATCCTAGCCGGTCCCCTCTCATCGTAAACATTCTGGGGATGAATTTATCTTTAGCCAAATTAAAGGCAAGCAGAGGAAAAGCTGAATAGCCTGTGTTGGCAGCCAGGATTAGAATTAAGGCTGTTGTTCCCTGGATGAAATAATAAAAAATATTCCTTCCAAATGTAGCTTCAGCAATTTGTGAAACGACTGTTTCCTCTGTTTTAGGCGTAATTCCATAATAATAGGCCAAAAAAACAATTCCGGTAAACAGCACAGCTAATAATGATCCCATTGCCATTAATGTTTTGGCTGCATTCTTCGGAGCAGGGTCTTTAAAGTTGGGTATTGCATTCGAGATTGCCTCGACACCTGTCAATGCAGAGCATCCGGAAGCAAAGGCCCTCAACAGCAGAAACAGCGAAATGCCTGCAACAGGCGTCCCAAAATGCGGATGAAGATTAGACGGTACATCTCCGGAAGTGATATGGAATAGCCCAACCCCTAGCATTATGAATAGTGCAAGCACAAATAAATATACCGGGTAAGCAAGGATTGAGGCTGATTCTGTAATCCCGCGGAGATTCAGTATCGTTATAAAAATCACTAGCACTACCGCAATAGGCACCGTATATGGATGCAGACCCGGAAACGCCGATGTAATGGCATCCGTTCCTGCAGACACGCTAACTGCTACTGTCAGTATGTAGTCAACAAGCAGCGATCCTCCTGCTATTAATCCAGGATTTCGGCCTAAATTTTCTTTTGATACTACATAAGCCCCGCCGCCATGCGGATAAGCGTAAATAATTTGCCTGTAAGAAAGAATAAGTGCTGTTAATAAAAATAGCACACCCACAGCAATTGGAAGGGAGTACCAAAAAGCTACTGCGCTTATTGTTATTAAAACAAGCAAAATCTGTTCGGGACCATAAGCCACAGAAGACAATGCATCAGACGAAAGAATCGCCAAGGCTTTCAGCTTATTAAGCTTTTGATCGCCTAATTCATTAGACTTCAAAGGCCGGCCGATTAAAAATCGTTTAACCGCTGTTAACATAGTACACCACCATAATCATGTTTTGTTATTATAGTACCCTGTATACATAACTTAAATCGCCGGGAGACTATAATTCTAGAGAAGAAGTGATATGCGGCTAAAAAGGGGCAAAAAAAAATCCGCAAGGCATAAACAAGCAGCCCTGTGGACATAAAAATGCATAGTCACACCAGCTTCACCTTCTTCTCCTATACGCCTACGGAGTTAGCTGTCGGATTTGGACCAAAGAGTAGCCCTACCTATAAATAGGATTCACCCCAGTGGCAAGAATATGCCACAAAAATGGTTTCCCCGTTCGAATTGACTCAGCGATTTAGAAATATGAAACTGTTGATATCATACCGTGACGTTCTAATTTTGTAAATAAAAATTTTGTTTGGCGTTAATTAATTTTATTTATGGCTCTGCTTTTGAATTTGATGTTTACAAAGCATATGCTGATGATGATTAAACAAAGTCCCGCCAGAAGGTTTAACGTTATAGTTTCATGCAGCAGAAAAGAACTGCAAAAAATGGCAATGAGCGGAATAAGGAAAGTATAAGAACCTACTTTGCTTGCTTCCCCAGAACCGACTAATGTGAAAAATGCAAGCCAGCCAAATGCTATTACAAATACTGAGATAAACAGCAGATTTGAGACAAACGGTACATTCCAGTTAATGTTTCCCCAGTTTTCTGTACTTGAACCCGCAGCCAATAAAAATAAACCTCCTATTAGGAGCTGCAGTGTTACCATCCATATTGAGTCCACCCTGTCACTTGTTCTCTTTACATAAACTGTTCCAAGACCCCATCCAAGTGCAGAAATAAGCGCAAATAATATACCAGCTGCAGATATGCTTCCAGTAAACCCTCCAGAGCTAATAACAGCGACACCTGCAAAGCCTAACACCAGGCCAGCAATTTTTAGGGGATACATGGATTCCCCAAGCCATATCCATGAAAATATTCCAAGCAGCACAGGTTCAATAAATACAATTGCAGAGAAAAGCCCTGCCGGCATATATCCTAATCCTACCGTTTGAAATCCGTAAAAAACGATAATATTAAGAACGGCTGAAATAAGATAAGCCTTCCAGTTTTTCTTGAAGTTAAGCAGCCTGTATCGGGGCAGTGCAACTGCAAGCAGTATGATTCCGCCTAAAATTGTTCGTATGCCAGCAAATAATAGCGGCGGACTATAGCTTAAAGCCATCTTAGACAGCGGCCAATTAATTCCCCACATTATAACAAGAAAGGATAGAAGCAAGACCGTCCTTTTTTGTGAAAGTTGTTTCATGTAGATGCCTCCTTTAAAACTCATACTTACCAATATTACTGCAATACGTTAAATTAATAAAATGATAAGCCTCGGAAAACTCGAATCAAAATTTTAAATGATACATTTTTAATATGATCACCAGGAATGGATAATCATCCAATATTTACAAAGGTATTAAACCATCCATTATAGGAAGATTAACATGTAAGGAGGTGAAAACACATGGCAAATCGCAGCAGCAACAGAAACCAATTGTTAGTTTCAGGTGCAGAACAAGCTCTTGAGCAAATGAAGTATGAAATCGCTTCTGAATTTGGTGTACAATTAGGTGCAGATACAGTTTCACGCGCTAACGGATCAGTTGGCGGAGAAATCACAAAACGTCTAGTAGCAACAGCTCAATCACAATTAGCTGGACAAGCAGGTACTCGATAAAATTAAATATCAATGGCTTTGACTGCCTGCTTATGCAGGCAGTCTTATTATGTTTAACTCTGGTCTTCAATGTAATTTAAATGAATGCTTTTGTTTTATTTATATTTGGAAGCAGTCAAATTTAATTGTATTTTCCTGTCTGCATGAGGAAATCCGCATAAAAAGATTGACAGAGCCAAATATAAAAAATTCACAATGTGTAATGTCCTCATATGGCGGCACTGCATTCTATACGGTCCACTATTATATTCGTACACTGTCTGCTGAATATTCCCCCAAAAATTGCTTTGTGCATATTATAACTAATACCAACATTAGTAAGCACTTTTATTTTTACTTTCTGCTATGAAAGGGCGTCCTTACTTCTCTGCAGCCGCACATTGCAACGGTTTTAACAAGTAGTCCCAAAATAGCACCTATCCCCTTCAGGCTATAGCTGTATTAAAAACCTTTTAACGAGGCTATCCGGCAGATCCCTTCTTGAGTCTTCATTTTTGTTCAGTTCCGCGTGCATACTATCCGCTCTGGCTTCCGCTCCTTTGCTTTAGTCACTTTAGCTGTAAAAATTTTGGAGTTGGCGGCTGGAATTAGTTTCTTATTGGGACTACTGTAAAACGTAGTTTCCCATACAAAAAAGACCAGCATTGTTGCTGGCCTCTTGTCTGCTTGGCGGCGTCCTACTCTCACAGGACGTGGCGGTTTTAGCAGAAGCTCCTTGCAGTCCAATACATCGGCGCACGAGCTTTAATGCCGTGTTCGAACTCCTGAACGGCGCTAACCGGCGGATCTCTTCGTCAGCTTCAGTTCTTCCGCTCCTCGTGTACACTCCGGTGCTCTCTCCTTCGCTTACTTGACTCTTTTCCTCTTTATATTCTTTTTAGTTATTATAAAGTCTCCGTTTCTGTACACAAAAAGACCAGCATCTCTGCTGGCCTTTCGATTGCTTGGCGGCGTCCTACTCTCACAGGACTTGCACAGGACGTGCTGACTTCTGCGTTCCCACAGGACGTGGCGGTTTTAGCAGAAGCTCCTTGCAGTCCAATACCATCGGCGCACGAGCTTTACTGCCGTGTTCGAACTCCTGAACGGCGATAACCGGCGGATCTCTTCGTCAACTTCAGTCCTTCCGCTCCTCGTGTACACCGTACACTCCGGTGCTCACTCCTTCGCTTCCTCGACCTCCTTGGTTCTCCCCATTCAGGTTTGGGCTTACTTGACCTTTCTCCTCTTTATATTCTTTTTAGTTATTATAAAGTCTCCGTTTCTGCACACAAAAAAGACCAGCATCTCTGCTGGCCTCCCAATTGCTTGGCGGCGTCCTACTCTCACAGGGGGAGAACCCCCAACTACCATCGGCGCTGAAGAGCTTAACTGCCGTGTTCGGAATGGGAACGGGTGTGACCTCTTCGCTATCGCCACCAAACTATGAGGAACGTTGTTCCTTCAAAACTAGATAATAGAAGAAGTACATATCAGGCGTCATTTTGTCTAGCTGCGAAAGCCAAACCGTACGGCTGCTTCGCTTCTTCTGTCCGAGACGTCCGTCTCTTCCGCCAGAAGCTCCATCATCCTATCGGTTTATGCGGGCTTTCTCCGCTTTTCATTTTGGTTAAGTCCTCGATCGATTAGTATCTGTCAGCTGCACGTGTCACCACGCTTCCACCTCAGACCTATCAACCTGATCATCTTTCAGGGATCTTACTAGCTTGCGCTATGGGAAATCTCATCTTGAGGGGGGCTTCATGCTTAGATGCTTTCAGCACTTATCCCGTCCGCACGTAGCTACCCA
>NZ_MLYQ01000091.1:0-3378 GCF_001866725.1 Bacillus sp. MUM 13 | reverse complement strand
GCAATTTCCTGCATTAAAAGAATTTTTAAGCTAAATACCAAGACAATATTAAACCAATAGTAATATTTGAATATAGTTTTTTTGAAATATGTATAAAAGTTTTAAAATTCCGAAAATTTAATAATTAATGGTTGAATATTCTGGCCACTTAGGAGTAAAATGACTTTTATAGATTGTTTGATAAAACCTTCACAACTAAATTATTCAACAAGGAGTTTTGGCAATGACACAATTAGATATTGAAATCACCATGAACAAAGACAAAAAGGAAAAGCCTTCTTCGCAAACCCTGGAATTTGGGAAGGTTTTTACAGACCATATGTTTATCATGGATTACACCAGAGGAGAAGGGTGGCATGACCCTCGGATCATCCCTTACCAGCCGCTGTCTCTAGATCCTTCAGCTATGATTTTTCATTATGGGCAATCCGTATTTGAAGGAATGAAAGCTTATTTAAACCAAGATAAAGATATTGTACTATTCAGGCCTGAGAAAAATTTCCAAAGGCTAAATAAATCTAATGACCGTCTTTGCATTCCTCAATTAGACGTAAATTTTGTTTTAGAAGCACTTAAAAAACTGATTAAGGTTGATAATGAGTGGGTTCCTGAGGCACCAGGCACATCTCTTTACATACGCCCTTTTGTCATCTCTACAGAACCATATCTTGGTGTAGCTCCATCGGACAGCTACAAATTCATTATCATTATGTCCCCTGTGGGCTCATATTATAAAGAAGGTATACATCCGGTTAAAATAGCTGTGGAGACAGAATTTACACGCGCCGTCAGCGGAGGTACAGGTGAAGCAAAAACTGGAGGAAATTATGCCTCATCGCTAAAGGCACAAGAAGTTTCCGCAAGAATGGGATATTCGCAGGTATTATGGCTTGATGGTGTTGAAAAGAAATACGTCGAAGAAGTAGGAAGCATGAATGTCTTCTTTAAAATAAACGGAGAAATTATTACACCGGAATTGAACGGAAGCATTCTTCAGGGAGTTACCAGAACGTCTATAATCGAGCTGCTTAACCATTGGAATATTCCTGTTGCAGAGAGAAAAATATCAATGGCAGAAATTCGCGATGCCTATCATGAAGGGAAATTGGAAGAGGCGTTCGGCACAGGCACAGCGGCTGTAATATCGCCAATTGGTGAATTTCTCTGGAATGAAGAAAAAATGGTCATCAACAACGGGGAAACAGGCGAGATTTCTAAAAAGCTTTATGATTCCCTTACAGGAATTCAAATTGGAACTGAACCTGATCCGCTGGGCTGGGTAACAAAAGTATTGACTGCAGAATCTGTAAAATAAATGGACGCGTTCAAACTAATGGATCATGCGGTTTAAGCGGATTTATAACAAGCGCAAACAGCCCCATACAAATGCGTATGGGGCTTATGCTCCGTTAAACATGCCTGTTTTTGAATCATGCCTTAACATTAACACTTCTTTCAGGGTGAAGAAAACCAGAACACTTCTTTCAGGGTGAAGAAAACCAGCTATGTATCGACAATGTCATTTTAAAGCTATAAAAAAAGCTATCGCTAGGAGGGATCACTTGCGTGCGATAATCCTTGGAATTGGCGCAGCATTCTTTTTTGCCTTTACGTTTGTACTAAATAGAATGATGGATATTTCAGGGGGAAGCTGGATTTGGAGCGCTTCACTGCGTTACTTATTTATGGTTCCTTTACTTCTTATTATTGTTTTATTCAGGGGAAATTTCATTCAGCTCTTGAAGGAAATGAGAAAGCAGCTTTTACAGTGGGTAATATGGAGTTTTGTTGGCTTTGTCCTATTCTATGCACCTCTTTGCATAGCTTCTGCCTACAGTCCAGGCTGGCTGATAGCAGGCACCTGGCAAATAACAATCATCTCTGGATCTCTTTTGGCCCCGCTATTCATAAATATTCGCGAAACACCATCAGGCTTAGTAAAAACCCGGGAAAAAATCCCTTTAAAAGGACTCTCTATGTCTTTCATTATTTTACTGGGAATAATGGTTATGCAATATGATCATGCTTCAAAGCTTTCTTTAAAGGACTTCTTACTTTGTATAATTCCCATTTTAATAGCATCATTTGCTTATCCCTTAGGCAACCGGAAGATGATGGAGGTTTGTAAAGGGAACTTAGATGCCTATCAAAGAGTGCTTGGAATGACACTTGCAAGCCTGCCATTTTGGATAATTCTATTTGTTTACGGACTTTTCAAAGAAGGCCTGCCAGCTAAAAATCAAGTACTGCAATCGGGTCTAGTCGCCATACTTTCCGGTGTTTGTGCAACAGTATTATTTTTTGCAGCTACAGATCTGGTCAAAGAAGATGTTAGACTGTTAAGCGGGGTAGAAGCGACACAATCAGCTGAAATTGTATTTGCTTTAATAGGAGAGATGATATTTATCGGAACACCTTTTCCATCAGTTAGCTCACTGTCTGGATTAGGACTTGTCATTTTGGGTATGATTCTTCATAGTATTATATCCTCCAGGCATGAAAAAGCTGTTCGATATTCCGGGATGGATGATAAGGCAAGAACGAAGATAAATGCTTGATGAATAAAAACAGGGAGGGGGAACATTAGTATCCAAAAAGCAGAGAAAATCGTGTCAGATTCCCCAAATGTGATAGAATGCTCAATGGATTGGCGCCGAGCCCGTATTCAAAATTAGAAAGTACTAATCTTATAGAAAAACCTGCTTAACAGAAGGAAAGAGCTCCTAAAAACTATTCTTTATTTAACAGGGCATAACACGAAACCGTAACAAGCCTATCTGCAGCTAAACTTAAAGTTTAACAGCAGATAGGCTTGTTTATTTCTGTAAAACTGGATTAAATTTTTACAAATCGTTCAAAACAGTGCCATATATGTCATATTCGGGAGTGTCATTTTTAGATTGAGACATTTCAAATGCAGTAACGCTCAGTAAATTTTTTGAT
This sequence comes from Bacillus sp. MUM 13, assembly GCF_001866725.1. Classification (NCBI taxonomy): domain Bacteria; kingdom Bacillati; phylum Bacillota; class Bacilli; order Caryophanales; family Bacillaceae; genus Bacillus; species Bacillus sp. MUM 13. The sequence continues at coordinate 435 of NZ_MLYQ01000091.1, read as the reverse complement.
ATTGAAGAATGATCAATATCACCTGGACTGTTAATTGCTGCGTCATTTTCTTTGTTCCACTGGCTAGGGTTGATGTTCACAGTAATCATCTCCTTTAGCTGAGAATGAAGAAATGATGAATATTCTTAAAACTAGGCGTAATCACCGGGACTGAATACTGCTGCGTCATTCTCATGATTCCATTGGCTGCTGATTACAATCAATCTAACCATCTCCTTTGGGGCAGAGAATGTTTTTCCGCCTTTCCTTTTAAAAAAATCTAGCACTGATCACCGGGACTGAATACTGCTGCGTCATTCTCTCGATTCCATTGGCTGCTGATTACAATCAATCTAACCATCTCCTTTGGTGTTATGAGAATGTTTCGTGCATTCCTTTAAAAAAAATTTAGCACTGATCACCGGGACTGAATACTGCTGCGTCATTCTCTCGATT